>DSDB01000452.1 GCA_011057845.1 Phycisphaerales bacterium
ACCGAGGCCCAGGGCAGCCGGGTCGTGAACTTCAAGGACCTGGCGGTTCTGCTGAGCAAGTTCCTCCAGACCCAGGTCTGGCCCGCTCCGTAAGTCTATAGTCAGTAATCCCTTAGATTGGCGCCAACGCGGGGCCCGGAGAAACCTCCGGGCCCCGCTTGTTTTTTGTGGCCCATTTTGGCGGGGGGCCGCGTCTTGAAGCGAGACCGGCCTGTTGCGGAGTTTGCACGTTGAGGGGCGGTTGCGCTTATGCTATAGTGGCGGCGTACGGGCAACCAGTGGCCACATGATGGCAGTGAAAGGACATGGATATGTTGAAGGTACGAAGCTGGGTGGCGGCGATGGCGTTGGCGGCGGTTTTTGTTTGTGGTGATATTGTGGCCGGCGGAGATGGGGCCGTTTATGAGGGGAGCAACGGGCCGGGCCAGGGCAGGCACATCGTGTTTGTGACGGGGGACGAGGAGTATCGGTCGGAGGAGTCGATGCCGCAGTTGGCCAGGATTCTGGCGGTACGGCACGGGTTCAAGTGCACGGTGCTCTTCGCCATCAATAAGGACAGCGGCGAGATCGACCCGATTACGGTGGACAACATTCCCGGTTTGGAGGCCTTGGCCACGGCGGACCTGATGGTCTTGTTCACGCGATTTCGGGAGTTGCCGGATGAACAGATGAAGCACATTATCGACTACACGAACAGCGGACGGCCGATTGTGGCGCTTCGGACGGCGACTCACGCATTCAACTACACCAGGAACAAGGACAGCCGGTACGCGAAGTATAGTTTCAATGCCGGGGGCGATTTCAAGGGGGGATACGGACGACAGGTGCTCGGCGAGACATGGATCAACCACTATGGCCAGCATCAGAAGGAGAGCACCCGCGGCGTGATCGCCGAAGGAATGGCCGACTGCCCGATTGTACGGGGCTGCGAGGATATCTGGGGGCCTTCGGATGTCTATGGGATCACGACGCTGCACGGCGATTGCAGGCCGGTTATTATGGGGCAGGTCCTGACGGGCATGAACCCGACGGATGGGCCCAATACCGCCAAGAAGCCGGTTCCGGTAGCCTGGACGAAGACGTACACGGGTGAATCCGGCAAGGCCTCGCGGGTCTTTACCACGACGATGGGGCATGGGGGGGATCTCAAGAGCGAGGGGTTCCGGCGGCTGCTGGTCAATGCGTGCTACTGGGCTATCGGGATGGAAGACAAGATTCCGGCCCGTGCGAACGTCGATATTGTGGGCCGGTACGAGCCATACGAAATCGGCTTCGGGGGTTTCAAGAAGGGACTCAAGCCCTCGGATCACGCCTTGAAGCCCTGAGTCCGGCGCAGAGAGGCGTTCTTGATATCGAACAGGGGCGCGGCCTGTGACGGCCGTGCCCTTTTTCTGTTGGCCTTCAGAGAACGGGGGCCCGCAAGAGGCCCGGCAGGGGTTTGCGGGAAAAAGTGCGCCCGGAGTGTATGAACCGGGTCGTTGGCCTATCTATACATACATACGACACCCGATATGGAGCCCGGACTGAAACAAAACGAATCAGCGCTGGTTTGTGCGGCTCGCGACGGGGATAAGAAGGCGCTGCAGGAAATCCTCCGTCGGAATTGGAATTGGCTGCGGGCACTGGTGTACTCGGTCCTATCCGACCGGCATGACGTCGAGGATGTACTGCAGGAAGTCTGTGTGCGGGTGATTGAAAAGATTGCAACGTTGCGGGAACCGGAGCGGTTTCGGCCCTGGCTGGCCGTCTTGGCCCAACGGGAGGCCATCCGGTACCGCAGCCGCCGCAAGGCCTCACCGCCGATCCTCGACGAAGAGTCGTTGGCGGCCCAGCCGGATTCGCGGATCGAAGAGTTCGTCGAGCGGCTTGGTCGCGATGAGATGTGCGAGAAGGTGATGGAGGCGGTTCGGGCCATCCCGGAAAAATACAGGCAGGTTTTTGTATTGGCGTATTCGGACGATCTGACATACCGGCAGATTTCGGAAATCCTCGACCTGCCGCTGACGACGGTGCAAATTCGGCTGGTTCGGGCGCGGCGAATGATTCACGACCGGGTGATGAGCGGCAATAAGGTGGCATGATGAATATCAGCGAAGAGATGTTCGAGACCTTAGCGGGCAAATTTATCGACGGTGAAATCAACGCCGCCGAACAGAGGCTGCTGGACGCCGGGTTGAGGGCCCGGGCCGACCGACGAGAGCTGTTCGAGCAGATGAAACGACTCCACGAGACGGCTCGTGAGGCTATTGCGGGACAGTTGGGTGGCTCGGCGGCGCCTGAAGATATGTTGGAGAGGGCCTGGGCGCATCGTGGGGGCAGGCGGATTGTGGTGCCGCGGATCGGTGGCTGGGTGCGGTTTGTGGCGGGATTGGCGGCCGGGCTGATGGTGGGTCTCGTATGGCATTTCAATGCAAGCCGCCCGACGGCCGAGACGATTGAGCCCAACACGGGCCGGACGGCTTCGGTCTTGCAAACAGGCCAGTTGCCGCCGGTTGCCGGGTCTGTGGAATCCGAATACGAGCGGCTTGAGAGAACGGGGGATGTCGACCGGAGGGTGGATTGGTACGGCTTCACCGATCCGCAGGGGAATCGGTGGATCGTGGAGGGTCTGCGCGAAAACCGCATTGTGCCGGCGTCGTACAGCGGGGATCTGTGATTGAAGACACAAACTCCAATTATTCGAGGAACACACAATGAAGACGAAATGGTTGGTCGCAATGCTTGTGGGGTTGGGGTGCTCTGGGTTGGCGGCGTCCGGGCAGGGTAGGCCGTACCTTGGGGTGTTACTGGATGATCAGCCTTTGCCTGCACTGTTGACGAAACATCTGCAACTCGACGAGGGGCAGGGGGTGCGGATTCGCAACGTGCAGAAAGGCAGTGCCGCGGACAGGGCGGGCCTGGATCGCGATGACATCGTAATCGCATTCCAGGGCCAGGAAGTAATGGGGCTCAGGGGGTTGGTTGACGCCGTTCGTGCAGCCGACCCCGACAAGCCGGTCTCGCTGGAGATCATTCATCTGGGGCAGCGAAAGACCATTGAGGTAAGACTCGGCCGGCTGGAGGGCGAGCCGGCGGCAGACGACTGGAAGTATCCCGCGGAACCTCTGCTGGAGGAGTCGTGGATGCCGGGACGGGTGTTCCGCTTGGGTCCGGACGGCCGCCAGTGGGAGCAGATGGACGTCCTGGATCTCGAGCGTCAGTGGGGGGATGGCCTGCGTTCGATACAGCAATACCGCTTCAAGCATGTCGACGGAGACAAGGTCTATGACGTTCGCATAGAGGGGGACCCGCACGATTCGGATACAAGGGTCAAGGTTGACGTGGGCAACGAGGCATACGACACGACCGTCAAAGATGTGGCAAAACTGCCCAAGGATGTCCGACGGATTGTCGCCGAGTCGCTCAAGACGGCTCGCGAGTCGGCCCGCGGGCGGATGGTGATGCCTCCCCGCGGTTGGAATATGCCCGACACGGAACAGTGGCGCCGGTACTTCTACGACCTTCGTATACCCGACCGCCTGAAGGACTTTGGGACACGGTCGCGCGAGGACGTGCTGGAGCGACTGGAAAGGCAGCTTAAGGCTATGCAGGAGCGCATGGAACGGTACGAGCAGCGAAGCAAGGATCTGTATGACAGGCTGCTGGATCGGTTGGAGCGCCGCCACAGGGACGAGGACCCAAACGGGTCCGGCCGGCAGGAGGACACCGACCCGCCGCAACCGGCTCAACCACAGCCTGCTCAACCGGGGTCGGAGACCGAGGATCTGACGTAGACAGCCCGTCGGTTCTCAAGGGTGTTTCCTGGTCGGGTTTGTTGCGGTGATGGACGACATCCGCATTTTCTCCGACGGCGATGGGATTTTTTTCAGGGCAGACCGTTCGGTAAGATGGGAAATCCCGGCTTGCCGCGACGGAGAAGATGAACGCCCATCGAGGGCTTTATCGGACGAGTCTGTCGCCGTTGCGCCATGTCCGCGACAACAGCCTTGACACAGGCGGCTGCTCGGTTGACGTAGCCGTTCGGGGAGGATATAATACCATTCTTTCCGCATGGATGCGGGGAGTCTTTCTTAACGGATTGTGAGTATGGACTGTCGGTACATATAAGGAGATACGGCTATGGTACGCTTGCGGGCGAGAATTTTCAGGGTGAGTGTGATGGCGGCGGTTTGCGCAATAGGTCTGGGGTTTCTGCTCGGGGCGGCGGTGCCGAGCCAGCCGGAGTATCCGCCGGCCGAGAAGGTGCTGGAAGGCTTTGAGAAAGTGGTCTCGACGGCCGACGGCGCCAGAAGTTACTATACGATCTACACGCGGGAAAAAGACGGCCAGATGTATGCGGCGCTGCCCGGCGGATATGAGGGCCGCAAGTTCTTCATGGCGATGACCATCGCCAGCGGGGAAGACTATGCGGGCCTCCAGGCCGGGGACATGTACGTCTACTGGAGGCGGTATGACAATCGTCTGGCGCTGATCGAACCGAATGTCCAGATCCGTTCGACGGGAGACGCCGAATCTCGCAGCTCCATCCAGCGGCTGTACACGGACCGCGTGCTGCTCGACGTGCCTATTGTCACGATGCTTGGCGGGTCGCCGGTGATTGATATGGACGCTCTGCTGGTGGGCAACGCGAGCACGTTTTTCGCCGGGCAGGTGCGGGTGGCGAATCC
>DSDB01000547.1 GCA_011057845.1 Phycisphaerales bacterium
TCCTCGACAAGGTGTTTCTGGAGGATGAATTCGAGGATCCGTTCTACGCCGAACGCCGGCGCAACATGTTCACTATCGCCGCGGATTGTTGCGACCCCGGCGAAAGCTGTTTCTGCAATGTCCTGGGCGGCGCCGGCCACCCGCAAGGCGGTTTCGATCTGGCGGTCACGAAACTCAAGGCCGGCTGGGTCATCGAGCCCGGCACGCCGAAGGGCGAGGCGTTTCTGGCGGGCCATAGCCGCCTGTTCGCCGCGGCGTCGGATGCACAACTGGCCGAGCGCGACACGCTTCGCGCCCGCACGCAGCAGCAACTGGCCGCCGGCAACGCCGACCTTTGTTTTAAGGTGGACGTCGGCGACATCGTTCAAGACCGCTACGAATCCGCCGTCTTTGACGAGCAGGCCGCTACGTGCGTCGAATGTCAGGCCTGCACCCGGGTCTGCCCGACCTGCCACTGTTTCTACCTCCACGACGAAGCCCGAACGGCCGACTTCGCCAAAGACCGCATCTGGGACAGTTGCATGAGGCTTTCGTATGCCGCCGTCGCCGGAGGGGCCAACCCCAGAAAGTATCTCGGCGACCGCCTGCGGCACCGCATGATGCACAAGTTCGCCTATTTCCTCGAACGCTACGGCGTCAACATGTGCGTCGGGTGCGGTCGATGCGTCGACGCCGAGGCCGGCGGCATCGACATCCGGGTCATCCTCAGGCGGTTGAACGATGAATTCACGAAACCCGCCAGGACGAAGGTCGCAAAATGAAACATACGCTCTATCAGCCCATCAACGCAAGGATCGCCGAGATCATTGACGAATCACCGACGATCAAGAGCTTCATCGTCGTGCCCGAGACGGAGTTCAAATTTGAGACCGGCCAGTTTGTCGAGCTGACGCTCCCGGGCAGGGGCGAGGCGCCGTTTACGCCCTCTTCTTCGCCGGCCGTGACCGAGATGATGGAGATCAGCATCATGAAGGCCGGGCGTGTGACCGCGTTGCTCCACGAATGCGCCCCGGACACGCTCGTGGGCATCCGCGGCCCCTACGGCCGGGGCTACCCCGTGGACGATTTTGTCGGCAAACACGTCTACATCATCGGCGGCGGCGTGGGGCTGGCCCCCATCCGCTCGCTGTTCCTGACGCTGGTGGACCGCGTCGGCGATTTCAAGTCGGTCGTCTGCCGTTTCGGGGCGCGCAGCCCGCAGGATTTCATCTACAAGAAGGCCCTCTTCGGACCCTGGCGGAAGCTCAACGGCGTCGACATCGAACTGACCGTCGATCAGGCCAACGGCGATTGGGACGACCATGTCGGCGTGGTTACGTCGATCCTGCGGCCGGACGATGTCGACATCGCCAACGCCGTGGCGGTGGTCTGTGGCCCCCCCATCATGATGAAGTTCGCCACGAAAAAGTTGCTGGAATTCGGCTTTCCGCATGACCGCATTTACCTGTCGATGGAGAAGAATATGAGCTGTGGCTTTGGCAAGTGCGGCCACTGCATGTTGGGCAAATACTACGTCTGCAAGGACGGCCCCGTCTTCACATACGACCAGATCGAGACCTATCCCAATATCTGGGATTGACGGTAAGCAGTGAGCGACCGGCAGCCGGCAGCGGCTACCAGGCAATACGATATACGAACGACGAATGACGAAATACGAAAGATGAATGAAAAACTGATCATAGACCTGGCCGGCTGTTCCACGCAGGGCGAATCGGGCATCCGCTGTTCCTATAAGCACCATCCCGACAACAGGGGCTTCGATGTGCTGCTGGAGATGGTGCGTTTCGCCATGATCTGCCGTCGATGCGAGGCGGCCCCCTGCGTGACGGCATGCCCGCGAAACGCCCTGGAGAAGCTGCCCAGCCGCTATAACGACGCCGGGGTCCTCAAACGACATAATATGCTCTGCACGGGCTGCGGGACGTGCGCGTTGGCCTGTCCGTTCGGCACCGTCTATACGGACCTGATTCCTTTTCCATCCAGCACGTGCGACCTCTGCAAAGGACGCCTCAAAGACGGCGAGAAGCCTTTGTGCGTGCGGACGTCGGACGGCCGGGTCGATTATACCGCGGTCGATCCCTCAACCCGGCAGGACCTGGTCGAGGTCTTCGACGGTATCGTGGCAAGGGTCGCCGACGGCGCCGTCTGGAGACCCCTGCTGCGGGATCAAAAACCCCTGGAGGCCGGCAGATGATCGATGATGTGGCCGAAAACCTGTTCCGGATACTCATTTTTCCCGGCCTGTTCTTCACCCTGGCGCTGGGTCTGTTCGCATCGTGGCTCGTCCGAAAGGTCAGCGCTCTGGTGCAGTACCGCGTCGGCCCGCCGTTACTGCAGCCGGCCTGGGATATCGTCAAGCTCATGGGCAAGGAGGTCCTGATCCCAAGTGAGGCGCAGAAGACGGTCTTTATCTGTGCCCCTCTGGTCGGGATGGCGGGCGTTCTGCTGCTGTCCACCATGCTCTGGCGCATCGCCATCCGGCCGTCCGACGTGTTTGTCGGCGACCTGATTGTGGCGGTCTATCTGATGGTCCTGCCGTCGCTGGCGCTGATTCTCGGCGGCAGCAGCAGCGCCAGTCCCCATGCCGCCGTCGGCAGCAGCCGCGAGATGAAACTTGTGCTTGGTTATGAACTGCCTCTTGTCCTGGCTCTGATCGTCGTCATCATCAAATCGGGCGGCGTGCTGAATCTGGCCGCGATCTCTCAAAGCGCCCCCATCGCCAGCGTGTCCGGGTTCCTGGCCTTCGTGGCGGCCCTGCTGTGCGTTCAGGCCAAGCTGGGCTTCGCCCCCTTCGATATCGCCGAATCCGAGACGGAACTGGCCGGCGGCGTCATTATCGAATACTCCGGCGTCCTGCTGGCCATCTGGAAGATCATGCAGGCCATGATGCTCGTGGCCCTGCCTCTGTTTCTCGTGATGACGTTCCTCGGCGGCTTCGGCGCGACGGCCGGGACGTGGATATGGGGCATCGTCAAGTATGTCATCCTGGTCGTGCTCGTGATCCTGATCAAGAATACCAACCCCCGCGTGAGGATCGACCAGGCGATGCGGTTTTTCTGGGTGTACTGCACGGTCCTCATGGCGCTGGCGATTCTGCTGGCGTCGGTCGGCCATCGTTACGGTCTTGCCTGGTTGTAAGGTGACTGCATGAGCTGGAAAATCAAGGCACTGAAGAAATCCATCTGGGTCTTTCACATCAATGCCGGCGCCTGCAACAACTGCGACATCGAGATCGTGAACCTGCTGACCCCCAAGTTCGACGTCGAGCGTTTCGGCATCAAGCTCGTCGGCTCCCCGCGCCACGCGGACGCCCTGCTGGTCACAGGCGTCGGGACCCGCCAGGCCGCCCGGCGCCTGCAGGAGGTCTACCGCCAGACGCCCAAACCGTGTGCGGTGTTCTGTATGGGCGCCTGCGCGTGCGGCATGGGCATCTTCGAGGGCGGCTATCACGTCGCCGGACCCGTCGACAACATCATCAAGGAGGTTGATCCGAACGCCATCATCGCTTATGTGCCCGGATGCCCGCCGAAGCCCCAGGCCATGATCTCCGGCGTCGTCAAGGCCCTGGCCGCCATTGATGAAAGCACACCATGACTCAGCGACCTATCAGAGACCGAATCAGTGAGATCGCGGACAAACTCATCCGCGTCGAGCAGTCGCGCCCCAATCGAATGATGCTGCTCTGCGAGGCATGTAACAGCTTCGAGGTCAACCGGTTCCTCTTCTCGGAGCTGGGCCTGCGGTTCGTGATCGTCACCGGCATCGACGCCGAGGATTGTTTCGAGATCCTCTACCACTATTCCAACGACCGCACCGGCTGCATCGCCACGGTCAAGGCGTTCATCCGCAACCGCGAAAACCCGGCCATCGAGTCAATCACGCCCCTGATCCCCGGCGCCGAATGGATTGAACGCGAAGTTCACGACCTGCTCGGCATCGACTTCGTGAATCATCCGAACCTCAAGCGGCTTATCCTCCACGACGACTGGCCGCAGGGCGTCTACCCCCTCAGGAAGGAAGTCCGAACATGAAACAGACCCTCAAAAAGCCCATCCTCGCCGTCGGACCCTTCCACCCCCTGCAGGAGGAGATGGAGTTCTACCAGCTTACCATCGAGGGCGAGAAGGTCACCGACATCGACGTGCGCATCTCCTACAATCACCGCGGCATCGAGAAACTCAGCGAAACCCTCCAGTTCGATCAAGTCCCCTTCCTGGTCTCGCGCGTCTGCGGCATCTGTTCGGCGTCGCATCCTCTGGCGTACATCCAGGCCGTCGAGGAGATCGCCGGCATCGAGCCGCCCGAAAGGGCCCTGTACGTCCGCGTCATCATCAACGAACTCGAGCGCATCCACAGCCACCTGCTGTGGGTGGGGCTGGCCGGCCACTTCATCGGCTACGACACGGTCTTCATGTGGGCCTGGAAATACCGCGAACCCGTCCTGGACCTGCTCGAAGAGATCACGGGCAACCGAAACAACTACGGCAACGTCAAGGTCGGCGGCTGCCGCGAGGACATCCCCGACGAGATCATCCCGAAGATCAACGCCGAACTCGACGAGATCGAGAAGAAGACGGACATGCTCACGAAGGCCGTCCTCGACGATCCGGTGCTGCATGCCCGCCTCAAGGGCGTTGGTATCCTCTCGAAGGCCGA
>DSDB01000071.1 GCA_011057845.1 Phycisphaerales bacterium
CAGGACGGCGAAATCGGCGACATCATCATGATGCGGGGTTACCGGATGGGCGGCCGTGCGGCCGCGGCGGGACCCAAACCCAACAACGTCAGCCATCTGATGTATCAGGTGCAGCGCTTCCACAGCTTCATCTGGGCCAGCGGCGGTGTCTACAGCGACTACTACATCCATCAGATCGACGAGCTGTCGTGGATGAAGGGCGCCTGGCCGATCGAGGCCCACTGCGTCGGCGGCCGACACCATCGAGGCAACGCGGTCGATCAGAATCTGGATACCTACGCCGTCGAGTACACCTACCCGGACGGCACGAAGCTCTTCTACAACGGCCGCAACATGGAAGGCTGCAAGGGCGGCTTCTCCAGCTACGTGCATGGGACCAAGGGTTCCGGCATTGTCTCGACCAACAGCCACGCGCCGGGCAAGGTCCGCACGTTCAAGGGCCACATCATGGATCGAGAGAACATGCTCTGGGCCTATCCCCAGCCGGAACAGAGCCCCTACCAGCTCGAATGGGACGACCTGATCGACGCCATCCGCAAAGATAAGCCCTATAACGAAGCCGAGCGGGGCGCCAAGGCCAGCCTGGTCAGTTCGATGGGGCGTATGGCCGGGCACACCGGCCAGGTCATCACCTATGAGCAGATGCTCAATTGCGAGCACGAAATGGCCCCGGATGTCGACAAGTTCACGTTCGACTCCGAGGCGCCTCTGATCGCCGATGCACAGGGCCGCTATCCCGTCCCGCAGCCCGGCATAGTCACCAACCGCGAGTATTGAGTGAAAGGCAGTACTATGGAACAGTCAAGAAGCCAGGAAACTCACCTCGGCGGTACGCGCCGCGACTTCCTCAAGGCCTCGACCGCCGTCGCCACCGGAGCAATGGCGGTAGCCATGAAGCTCAGTCCCGGTGTCTATGCCGCCGGCAGCGACATCATTCGCGTCGGTATGATCGGCTGCGGCGGGCGCAACACTGGCGCCGCCGCACAGGCCCTCTCGGCCGACAAGGGGGCCCGCCTGGTGGCCATGTGCGATATCTTCATGGACCGCGTCAAGGAGAAACGCAACATCCTCAAGGGCCAGAAGCCCGAGCAGGTCGCCGTCGACGATACCCATTGCTTTGAGGGCTTTGACGGCTACAAGCCAGTCGTCGAGTCCTCCGACGTGGTCGTCATCGCCAATGCCGCCAAGTTCCATCCCCTGCATTCCATGACCGCCGTCCGAGCCGGCAAACACGTCTTCGTTGAGAAGCCGCACGGCATCGACCCGGCGGGCATCAAGATGATGGATGCGGCCGCGGCGATGGCCAAACAGAAGGGCCTGTGCTTCGTTTCAGGCCTGCACAGCCGCTACCACACCGGCTACGAAGAGACCGTCAAACGCATCCACGACGGCGCCATCGGGCAAATCGTCGCCATCGAAGAGAACTTCCTACGGGCCCCTTATGTCATCATCGACCGTAAGCCCGGCCTGACGGAGCTTCAGTGGCAGTGCAGCACCCAGTACCACTTTCGCTGGCTTTCCGGCGACGATGTCGTCCAGTCGCTGGTGCATAACCTGGACCGGGCAAGCTGGGCGATGAAGAACGAGGTCCCGGTCAAGTGCCACGGTCTGGGCGGCCGCTCGTCCATGACCGAGCCCATCTATGGCGACGTCTTCGACCATCATGCGGTCGTCTACGAATTCGCCGACGGCACGCCCATCTATGCCTTCTGTCGAACGACCACCGGCTGCTACGATGAGTCGTCCAGCAAGATCATGGGCAGCAAGGGTCGCGCCGACATCACCCGGGCCCAGATATGGGGCCAGACCAATTGGAAGTGGGCCGGCCGTTGCGACCCCTATCAGCGGGAGCACGACCTGCTTTTCGCGGGTATCCGCTCCGGGGAGCCCCTTAACAACGGCGATTACATGAGCCGAAGCACGATGATAGGAATCATGGGTCAGATCTCCTGCTACACGGGAAAAGAGGTCAAGTGGGACCAGGCGTGGGCCTCCGATTTCTACTATCCACCCAGGCCCGAAGACTGCCGTGACGACATGGAGCCCCCCGTGAAGCCCGGTCCCGACGGCACCTATAGCGTTCCCAAGCCCGGTTTCACGAATCTGCTCTAAAAAAAGGTCGGCCTTCCATAGCAGAGGACCCGTTTTCCGCGTCCTTGCAGATAGGCTGCACAAGTTCTACAGGTACGAATCGAGGAGAAAAAGTATGACAGCAACCGGCAGGCTGGCCTGGATGACCACTGTGATGCTGTTTGTCGCAGCGGTTGCCACGGCCGCGGATCCCCCCGCAAAGTACACCGAGACCATCACCACGGCCAACGGCGAGACAATAACCTTCGAGATGCTCCTGATACCCGCCGGGACCTTCAAGATGGGCAGTCCGGATGGCGAGCCCGGCCGCAAGGAGGATGAAGGCCCCGTCCACGAGGTGAAGCTCGACGCCTTCTTCCTGTGTAAGCATGAAGCCACCCTCGACTTGTTTGTGGCCTACTACCAGGAAACCAGCACCGGCAAGAAAGAGTTCCTCGTGGCCGAGGAAGAGCAGAAGAAGGCCGAACAGGAGAAGGCCGGGGTCGATGCCTTCACCGGCCCGACGCCCGTCTACGGCGACCTGACGATGGGCTATGAGAACAATCATCCCGCCATCGGGATGACCTGGCTCAATGCGGCCAATTTCTGCAAGTGGCTGTCGATCAAGACCGGCAAACCCTATCGGCTGCCCACCGAGGCCGAGTGGGAATACGCCGCCCGGGCCGGCACGTCGACCCCCTACTATTTCGGCGATGACGCCACCCAGCTCAAGGACTACGCCCTCTACGGCGAGATCAGCAACATGGAGAATGAGGCCATCGGCAAGCGCAAGCCCAATGCCTGGGGTCTTTACGACATGCTCGGCAACGTCCGCGAGTGGGTGCAGGACTTCTACAGCCCAACGGCTTACGCCGATGCCGCCAAGTCCGCCCCGGCCGTCAACCCAACCGGCCCCGAGACCGGCCAGGTCCACGTAGCCCGTGGCGGCGACTACAATACGCCCCCGGAGGAGACCCGCTGCGCCAGCCGGTCGTTTGAGGAACCGTGGTGGCGATCCGGAGATCCCCAGATTCCAAAGAGCCGCTGGTGGTTGCCCGAGATGGACTTCATCGGGTTCCGTGTCGCCTGTTCACTGCCCCAGGCCGACGCCAAATAACCAACAGACCGGATCACAACGGTTATCATCGAGGACCCCAATAACCTGCTGCTCAAGATCGTGGGCAAGCACGATGACGCCGAGGGCATGGGCCTGGACCTGACGAATATCATCTGCCGCCGAGTGCTTGAATAGCCTTGAATTCTCCCGTCCAAAACGGTAGTCTGTAGGCATAGTGGCCTCCGGTCGAACTGCTTTGACACACGAATAGGAGATGTCAAATGAGCCGCAACATGAGTCGTCGGGCGTTTCTGAGCAAGAGCGCCGCGTTCGGAACCGGGTTGACCATCGTCCATTCGGGCGTCCTCCAGGCCGGCAATTCGCCAAATGAGAAACTTAATATCGCTGTTATCGGCGTGGGCGGCCGCGGAGGGGCCAACCTCAATGATGTCAGGAGCGAGAACATCGTGGCCCTCTGCGATGTCAACTCCAGGAATCTCGCCAAGGCGGCCGAGCAGTTCCCGCAGGCCCAGACCTACAAGGACTGGCGCAAGTGCCTCGACCAGAAGGGCCTCGACGCCGTCGTCTGTTCGACCACCGACCATACCCACGCATTCATCAATATCTGGGCCATGAACCGCGGTCTGCACGTCTACTGCGAGAAACCGCTGGCCAACTCCGTCGAAGAGGCCAGCCTGGTCCGCCAGACGTACCTCAAGAACAGGAACAAGATCGCCACCCAGATGGGCACGCAGATCCATGCGGCGGACAACTACCGCCGGATGGTCGAACTCATCCGCGGCGGCGCCATCGGCACGCCGATGGACGTGCGGGTCTGGTGCAGCCGGATGCCCGAGGGCGGCGATTATCTGCCCGAGGTCAAGCCGGTGCCGGATTGGCTCGACTGGGACCTCTGGCTTGGGCCAGCCCCCTACCATCCATTCAACCCGGGATATCTGGGCGGATGTCTGGCGTGGAATCGGTTCTGGGATTTCGGCGGCGGCCAGATCGGCGACATGGGCAGCCACATGATGGACATGGCCTACTGGGGATTCGATTTAGGCCTGCCGACGACGTGCAAGGCCGAAGGCTCGCCGGTGTCCAGCGACACCTGCCCGCAGTGGCTCACGGCCGAGTGGGACCACCCGGCCAACGACTGGCGGCCGGCGATCAAGGCGTACTGGTACGATGGCGGCAAGAAGCCGGGGATGCCCTCGGAGGCCTTCGACCGCGAGAAACTCTTCAAGGGCGCCCTGTTCAAGGGCGACAAAGGCTGGCTGCTGTGCGACTACGATCTGCGGATTCTCATGCCCAAAGGCGATATGACGCACTACGCATCACCGAAGGGCGATGACCTGATTCCGCCCTCGCCCGGTCATCACAACGAGTGGATCATCGGCTGCAAGACCGGCAAGCCGACGCTGTGCAACTTCGACTATGCGGGGGCTTTGATCGAAGCCAACATGCTGGCTCTGGTGGCGTATCGCGTCGGCCAGAAGCTCGAATGGGACTCGAAGAACCTCAAGGC
>DSDB01000164.1 GCA_011057845.1 Phycisphaerales bacterium
CCGCCAGTCGGTCCTGGCCGGAAGCGGGGCGAATTCGGACGGGCGGATCGTCAGCGGGGCCTGTGTCTCCCAGGCGAGGCGTTCGGTCACGTCGTGTGTGGCGTCGACGCCGTTGATGGCGGACATGTGGCACACCGAGCACGTGGGCGAGCGGTAGTGGACCTGCGGCGTCCAGACGCCGGCGGCGACCTCCCAGTTCCATTCGTCGCCCTGAGCCTGGTAGATGGCGCCGTGCTTGGACTCGTCGTAGATTTCGATCTGCGGGTGGTCGGGACCGAGGTGGCATTGGCCGCAGGCGCCGGGCTTGCGGGCCTCGGCGATGGAGAACTTGTGACGGGTATGGCAACTGGAGCAGCTCCCGCGGCTGCCGTCGGGATTGAGGCGGCCGACGCCGACGTTCGGCCAGACGTTCGCATCGAGCCGGCCGTCGGCGTCCGGTTTGACGACGCTGCCATGACAATGGTCGCAGCCGGTCACCCGTTCGATCGTGTTGTTCATGCCGTCCCTGAGCCAGGGATCGATCTGCCAGATGATGTCCAGTGTGCGGGCGTGCTTGCTGCGGTCGTACTCGGCGGCCTCGGCGGGATGGCAACGGGAGCAATCGCGGGTTGAGACAATGGCGCTGACGGGGGTCTTGTCATATTGGAGATGGTCCTTGTTGATGTCGGAGTCGGCCGGCCCGGCGCGGTGACAGTCGATACAGGTGACGCGGGAGTGGGCATGTCGGCTGGCGGCCCAGTCCCCGACCAGACCGGGGTTGTGCTCGTTGTGGCATTCGATGCAGCCTTTGGCCGTCTCGGTAATCCTGAGATTGGTTCGCGGACCGGGTAGTGGCGGCAGCGTGGCGGTGTTCGGCTCCGCCGATTGGGCGGCCGGCGAGGCCGCCACGAGTCCCAGCACGATCCACATGGTGGCGATGGAAGTCTTCATGTTCCGGGTCCTTCCCTGGTCAAGGTGAAAAAAGCTTGCTTTCGTGTTCGTGCCCCGCGGTCTGGTGGCACCGGACACACCGGTTTTCGGGGGCGTCCGGGTAGGTTTCGAGGCCCTGGTGGGCCAGGTGGACGGCCGCATTGGCGGGCTTTTTGAGCAGGTCGTTGTGGCAGCTCATGCAATTGGCATTCGGCAGATGGTCCAGAACGTGCCGGCTCATCTTGTCCCGGTCATATTCGCCGCCGAAATGATGCTTGTAGATGTCCTTGCCGCCGGCATAGGCCTTGGCGAACAGGTGATGGAAATACTTGTCCTTGGGCGGCAGATGGCAGTCGACGCAATCGGCGCGGACGCCCTTGTTATTGGCCCCGTGCGGGGATAGTTCCCAAGTGCGGTAGGCCAGGCCCATTTCGTGGCACGTGGTCCCGCAGTATTCGGGTGTCGAGAACGGACCCATCGCCGCGTTAACGGCGAGAAAACACAGCAGGGCAAACACGAAGCCGGCAATAAACGCTATGGTCTTGTTCTTGCGCACTTTTCAACATCCTGTCGGACGGGGCGATACGATACACACGGCGCCGGCAGTCTAGCGGGACCGTTAAGGCACGGCAAGGCTTCTCCGGTCCTACTCCGGACCGCTCAAGCCCGCAGGGCCCATGTCGCAAGCAGTTACGCCGATGGATATGCGTGCTTACTTGATGAGATAGGGCTGTTCGGGCAGGTCGCGGATCCAGATGTTGCGGAACCGCGTGGGATTGTTGTGGTCCTGCAGGCCCAAGGCACCCTTGTCGGGATGCCGGCGATACCGGGCCTTCTGCTTGTGGGCCGTGGCGCCCTGGATCTCGACGTTGTTCTGGACGCATACGCCGTTGTGAAAAACGGTGATGCGGGCCGGGCGGACGCAGTTGCCGGCCTCGTCAAAGATCGGCCGCAGGAAGGCCACGTCGTACGTCTGCCACTCGCCGGGCTTCCTGGCCGCGTTGAACATGGGCGGCGTCTGGCCGTAGATGGCGGCCGCTTGGCCGTCGGCGTAGGTTGGATTCTCCCACGAGTCAAGCATCTGCAATTCGTAGCGGCCCATGAAGAAGACGCCGCTGTTGCCCCGGCCCTGGCTGGAGCCCTTGACTTCGTCGGGCGTGCGCCACTCGATGTGGAGCTGGCAGTTGCCGAACTCGCGGGCCGTGTGGATACTGCCGGACTTGGGGGTTACTTCCATGTAGCCGTCTTCGATCTTCCAGGTGCATGGTCCGCCCTTGTCGGCGACCCACGGCGAGGTGTCCTTGCCGTCGAACAGGATGATGGCGTCGGATGGGGGATCGCCGGGCTTGTCGGCCGGCTTGACGCTGTCCGGGGTCGGCCGGGCCATATCATGGACGTCGTATTTCGTCAGTTCCATGGCGGCATAGGCCGCCGTGACGGCAAGTATCAAGGCGGCGGCTATGACGAGAGACTTGGGTCGTGAGGTGCCATTCTTCATTTTGTCCTCCTGGTTGTTACTGAGCGTATCGCAATGTTCACCGAGGGCAGCCGACATACGGATCGCAGCCGCCGCCAAGATAGTAATGTAGCGGCGGTGCGGTTTTCAACAGGCAAGGGCTGTCTTGGGTGCGCGGCAAGGGCCTACTCAGACGGAACTGAGCGGCCATGCGTCCGAACAGTCTCACCGACCGGACTGCTGCAACTGGGCCAGGGCCTTGGATAATCGCTCCACGCGGACTTCGAGGCGCTCGATCCTTTCGAGGAGCATCTGCTTATCGTCCTGGGGCTTCTTGGGCTCGCGCGACGGGCCAGCCAGTTCGAAAGCGTGGCGTTCGAGGTTCTCGGCCTCGTTCATGATGGCACGGGCCTCGTCGTGGCGGCCTTCGCTCTTGGCGAGAGCGGCGCGTTGGCGCAGGTGTGCGGCTTCCTGCTTGATCCGAACGGCCTGCTGCTTGCGGACTTGGGCATGGATGGCCTGCTCGGTGTCCTCGGCTTTCTTACGCAACTGGGCGGCACGGTCGTGTTGGCCCTGGCGTTCGGCCTCGGCGGCGGCCTCGTCCAACTCGCGCAGACGCCCGTGCATTTCGTTGAGTTCACGTTCGGCCTGGCCTTTCTGCAGGGCCACCTCGATATCCTTCGATTCGGCCCAGAGGCGCCGGGCCTTCTCGGTGTCGCCGGCTTTCTTGGCCTGCTCGGCCATCTCGCGCAACTCCATCACACGGCCTTTGGCCTGAACGCGGTCTTGCTGAGGGATTTCCAGGCGATCGGGTCGCCCGGCCAGGCGGGCCTTGATCTGCTCGGCCTCCACGTGGAGGCGTTTGGCGATCTGCTCGTGTTCGCGGGCCTCGGCAACGAGCCGTTCAATGTGCTGCTGCATCTGCCGCTCCTGCTCGATCGGCAAGGGGGCCGCGGCGCCGCCGATGACGCACACAATGGCTGGGATCAGGATTCGTATGAACATGGCATGGACTCCTTGAAAAAGATGAACTTGAGTGTTTGTCGGCATAGAGACTACACCATGCACCGATACATATCAAGGGATGCGCCCATGCAAAAAATGGCTCTCAGGGGGCGCGTGAGAAGCCGGTTTGTCGTAGCATGGGCATCTTGCCCATGAGTCGCAGGGCCATCCTGACCCTGCAATTCGCCCTGTTCCACGGGCAGGATGCCCGTGCTACTTTTCACACATCCCCTCAGAGAGCGCGTTCGACGGCGCGGGCGAGGAGGTAGTCGGGCAGTTTGTGCAAGGCCGGGGCCGCTTCGTAGGCGGTGATGATGCTGCGGTCGGGAAAGGCGCCGAACCGGGCGATCAAGGTATCGGCGAGGCGTTCGAGATCGGCATCCGCGGGGGCCGGGCGTATCATTTTGGCGATGGCGGCGGACAGTTGCGTGAATTCGGCGGTGCTGTCGTACCAGTTGAGCTGCAGTTCCAGTTGGAAGGCCTCTTTTGAACGCGGGCGGTCGAAAAGGAACTGAATACCGACGGGATTGTAGGTCTCGATGCGCTCTTCGAGAAAGGCCAGGGCGGCGTCTTTGTAGGCGTCGAGTTTCTCGATATCGAGGTTGGCCTGGGGGAAGGCCTTCGCGGCCGCCGGCAGCATGGCCTCGATGTCGGCGGCAATTAGGCCGCGGGCCGCTTCAAGCCGCTCGTGCAAGGCCTCGAAGTAGGCGTGCATCAGGATGGTGGCGTCATTCATGGATCGTACAGCGCATAACCTGCCGAGGAAATGCCGGCCGCCGGCGGCTCATATCCGTCCCTATGTTCTGTTCGTGGCCGGCTTTAGTTTCCCGGCAAATAGTAGGGAAGCCGGGCAAGGTCCATGGCGATATCGATGGTGATGACCTTGACCTTCTTCGGGACGGTGATGTAGCACGGAGAGAAGTTGAGGATGCCCTTGATGCCCGCCTCGACAAGGGCATCGGCGGTCTGTTGTGCGGCGTCGCGGGGCACGGCGATGGCGGCGATATGAATACTGCGGCGCTGAAGGGTATTGAGGGCGGCGACGTCCTCGATCCGCACATCGCCAATTCGCCTGCCGATCTTGCCGGCGGCGCTGTCAAAGGCCGCGACGATCTCGAAGCCGTACCGCTTGAAGCCCGGATAGGCCATGACGGCCGTGCCGAGGTTTCCAACGCCCACGAGGGCCACCTTATTGACGGTGCTCAGCCGCAGGATCTTTTTGATCTGGCGGATGAGGTTTTCCACGTC
>DSDB01000461.1 GCA_011057845.1 Phycisphaerales bacterium
GTATTCAGCATCCAGCCTCCAAATCCCTACCGAACCTCAGGTCTATGGTCTGGCCCCACCTTCCAAGTCGCTCATCCCGCCGCGCCAACCCCCGGCCGCCAACCGACACCGAGAACCGCAAAAGCGCAAAACAAAGCCAAACTTAGGAAAACTGGGAAACATAGGAAAGAGTAGGCCACTAACCCGCACCCGACACCAGAGTCAAAAATGAAAAACAAACCCAAACATAGGCGCCTTAGACAATATGGGCAATCTGGCTCCATACCTGACCCCCGGCCCCTGCTCCACGACCCGTGGAGCCTGAGGTCTGAAGTCCGAGGCCTTTTTGAAAAACAAACCCAAACATAGGCAATCTGGGAAAGATAGGTAATCCGCGCGTATCTGCCGCGACAACCCGTCCAAGCCACTGGTCAAGGGTCCTCTGCCTGCTCCGCGGTGCAATAGCGGCTACTTGCCGGCGAGCCAGTTGGGACCCCAGCCGATATCGACCTTCAGCGGCGTTTCGAGCCTCATCGCGCCGGCCATCTCCTGGCGAATCCACTCGGCGTGGCCCGCCGCCTCGGCGTCGGGCATCTCGAACACCAGCTCATCGTGCACCTGCAGGATCATCCGCACGGCCGGGAACTCCCGCTCGATCCGCCGCTGGATGGCCACCATCGCCACCTTAATCAGGTCCGCGGCCGAGCCCTGAATCACCGTATTGACGGCCAGCCGCTCGGCCAGGGCCCGCTTGTTGGCGTTGCGGGAGTGCAGATCGTCAATCCTCCTTCGCCGCCCCAGGATCGTCTCGGCGTAGCCCGTCCGCCGGGCATCCGCGATGCAGCGGTCCATGAACGCCCGTATCGAGGCGTACCGACGGAAATAGTCCTCGATGAACTGCCTGGCCTCGCCCTGCGTCATGCCCGTCTGGCGGGCCAGCCCGAACGCCCCCTGCCCGTAGATAATGCCGAAATTGACGGCCTTGGAGCGGCTTCGCATGTCCGGTGTGACCGCGTCTTCGGCGACACCATAGACCTGCGAGGCGACGAATCGGTGGATATCTCGGTCCTCGGCGAAGGCCTGCCGCAGGGCCTGGTCGCCCGAGAAATGCGCCAGGAACCGCAGCTCGATCTGGCTGTAGTCAGCCGCAAGAATGCAGCCGTCGGGCGTCTGCGGCACAAAGGCGGCCCGTATCTTGCTGCCCAGTTCCGTGCGGATGGGGATATTCTGAAGGTTCGGGTCGGACGACGAGAGCCGGCCGGTCGCCGTAACGGTCTGGTTGAAGCTCGCATGGACCCGGCCGGTTCGCGGGTGGATCAGCGACCCCAGGGCGTCGAGGTAGGTCCGCTTGAGCTTGGTCAGGCCGCGGTATTGCAGGACCATCTCCACGATGGGGTGCTCATCGACCAGTTCTTCGAGCACCGCCGCATCGGTGCTCCGCCCGGTCTTGCCAATCCGCGTGGACGCCAGGCCCAGTCGGTCGAACAGCACCTCGCCCAGTTGCTTGGGCGAGTCAATATTGAACTCGGTCCCGGCCTGCGCGTAAATCGCGGCGGTGAGCTTGTCAATCGCCTCGGCCAGTTCGCCCGACATATTCCGCAGCAGGCCCGCATCCAGCGACACGCCGTTGTATTCCATCGCCGCCAGGACCTCCACCAGCGGCATCTCGACCTCCTCGAAGAGCTGGCGGATGGCGGGTTCGGCCTCAAGCCGGGGACGGAGGTACTCGTAGAGCTGCCAGGTGACGTCGGCGTCCTCGGCGGCGTACTCGCAGGCAACGGCCGTGTCGACCCGGTCGAAGGTGATCTGTTTGGCCCCCTTGCCAATGAGGTCGGAGATGGGAATCGGATCGTAGTCGAGGAAGTCGCGGGCCATGGCGTCGAGCCCATGGCGGCGGAGCGGATCGAGGCAATAGGAAGCGACCATCGTATCGAAATGGACCCCCTTGACGGGCAGGCCGGCGTTTCGCAGGACCAGCAGGTCGAACTTGAGGTTCTGGCCGATCTTGCGGATCGCCGGATCGGCAAGGACCTCACCGAGTGCCTTGCGAACGGCCGTCAGGTCGAGGTGGGGGGTCCCCAGCGGGGCCCGGATCGCCAGGTAGTACGCCTCGTGCGCCTTCCAGGAGAAGCTCATGCCCACCAGGTCCGCACGCATCGCCGCTATGGAGGTGGTCTCGGTATCGAGGGCGAAAATGGGCTGTTGGCGTAAGACAACGGCAAAATGGGCAAGCTTATCGGGGGTGTTAATCAGGTGGTACGTGTGCTCGGTGTTCGATGCCCGATGGGTTGCGCTGGCTGTTGCGGTGCCGCCAGTGTCAAATAGATAGGGCTGAACAGTCGGCCGGGGCTTGGCCGCTCGCGACACAAGGGGCGCCGATGGCCCGGGTACCAGATCGGCGGGCGGCTGGGATGTGGCCGGGACGAGCTTGAGACGGTTGGCAATATGGGTAAAGCCCAGTTCCGTGAGGAGGGGCATCAGTTTCTTAGTGTCGGGAGGGCGGCGATCGAGGACCTCCAGGGGTATTTCGATAGGGGCGTCGGTGTCGATTGTGATGAGTTTTCGGCTCAGGTCCAGCCGGTCCTGGAACCGGCGGAGGTTCTCGCCGCGTTTGCCCTTGATCTCGTCGGCGTGGGCCAGGAGGTTGTCGAGCGAGCCGTACTGCTGAATCCAAGCCAGGGCCGTCTTGGGTCCCACGTCGGGGACGCCGGGGATGTTGTCGGAGGTATCGCCCTGCAGGGCCAGGACATCGAGGAATTGCCGCGGGGTAACGCCCATCTTCTCGGCGAGGGCGGCCAGGTCGGTCTTCCGGTCGGTCTTCAGGTCGTAGGCGAAGACGTGGTCATCAATAAGCTGAAGGATATCCTTGTCGCCGGAGCAGATATAGACATCGCATCCCGCAGCGGCCGCCCTGGAGGCCAGGGTTCCGATGATGTCGTCGGCCTCGTAGCCGGCGATGCGGAGGATGGGGATGTTCAGACCGTCGAGAATCTGCTCAATGCGAGCGATCTGGCCGGGCAGATCGTCCGGCATGGGAGGGCGCTGGGCCTTGTAATCGGCATAGAGGTCGTGCCGGAAGGTCTTTTCCTTGCTGTCCATCGCTACGACGAGCATATCGGGGTTGTGCCGCTCAATAAGGCCCAGGACGGCCTGGGTGAAGATGTACGCGGCCTTGGTCGGCTCGCCGGACGGCGATGAGAGACGGCCCCGCATGGGGGCATAATAGGCCGCGTAGATGTGGGCGTGCCCGTCGATGATAAAGAGGGTTCTCGGCATGGATGCTACTGTAGGCGGGGGCAGACGATGCGTCAAGCATGGGCCCGCGCCAAGGGACTACACCCAATATAAGCCTTGACGCACGAGGGCCCGGTGGGGTATTGTATCGGGCCTGTGGGGGCGGTCCGGGTGGACTGCCGTTCTATACGGGCACTTTTTGATTCCAGGAGGCGCTGATATGGCGGCCAAGAAGGCGGGTTCGAAGGACAAGGTGATCGAGGTTCTCAACCAGGCGCGGGCCATGGAGTTGCTGGCGATCCATCAGTACATGAACCAGCACTACGGGCTCGATGACATGGATTACGGGGAGCTGGCGGCGAACGTGAAACTGATCGCCATCGATGAGATGCGCCACGGCGAGCAGTTTGCCGAGCGCATCAAGGAACTGGGCGGCGAGCCGACGACGGAGAAGGCCGGCAAGGTGATACGGGAGCAGCCGGTGCAGGAGGCTTTTACGTTTGACTCGAAGCTCGAAGATGACACGATCCGGGTATACAACGGATTCCTCCAGACGTGCCGGGACTGCGGCGACAGCACCAGCGTCAAGCTGTTCGAGACGATCATCGACGACGAACAGGCCCACTACAACTACTTCAACAACGTCGAGGGGCATATTGATCAGCTCGGGCAGGTGTATCTGGCGAAGATCGCCGGGACGCCCTCCACGACGGGGCCGGGGATGAAGGGATTCGTGACCGGTTCGGCGGCCGGGGCCTGACGCCAAGTTCATCTCGGCAAACCGTCACGGTCGGGGGCCTGTTCGCTCCGTGCATAGTTTCGGGGCCGGTGAGCCCAATGCATTGGCGGGCATGGTGTGTCGTCACCTGTCCGGTCAGAGGGTCTTCTGTTTGCCGCAGTGTTCGCAGAACGGCAGCAGCGAGTGGCGGATGTTACCGCAATCGGCGCATTTCTCATAGAGGGCCGTTCCGCAGGAGGGACAGTTGTAGGCTCCCTGCGCCGTGAGGGCTGCGTCGGCGCCGGTGACAATGACCTGTCGGCGATGTCCCGGGGCGGCATAACGCAACGGACCCGTGCGGATGGGTTTGGCGCAGATGGGGCAGCGGTGTCTGTCGTAGGCTTCCTGATAGCGTCGGATGAGCAGTTCGGCCTTGGGGGCGATGACGGCCCGGACAAGGTGGATAATGAGTCTCACGACGATGCCAATCAGGACGAGGATGGCGATGTACTTGAAGTACTCGCGCGGGAAGTACTCGTGCACGATCAGGCCGACACGGGCGAAGGCGGACAGAAAGACCGCGTAAATGATAGGCCACCATGCGCCGGATCGGGCCTTCATAAAGAGGATCGTAGCCAGGATGAAGATGGGAAGGACCACCGCCAGTTTCAGGGCGGCGA
>DSDB01000084.1 GCA_011057845.1 Phycisphaerales bacterium
CATGCACGGGCAAGATGCCCGTGCTACGGGGGCGGAGGTGGTTTTTGCCGGGCACTCGGCGGCGCTGCTGAGGCGGGACGGATATATGCCGCGGGTGGAGGCGTTTCGACGGCGGCACGGCATTGCCGACGGGGCGCATATTCTGACGATTCTGCCGGGCAGCCGGCCGGGCAGCGTCCGGCGGGTGCTGCCGACGATCATGGAGGCGGCGGTTGAGATTCTGAACCGTTATCCGGGGCTGCATTGCCTGGTCAGCGCCGCCGATGAGACGGTCGTGCCCTATATCGAGTCCCGGCTGGCGGACGTCCGCAAGCGGATCACGCGGCCGCAGCGGGTCGGTGTCTGTCGCGAGGACACGCGCCTGCTGCTGTGCGCGGGCTCGCACGCGATCCTGTCGTCGGGGACGGTTACGCTGGAGGCGGCGTGCCTGGGGGTGCGGGGGACGGTGGTCTATGACCTGGGGCGGTTGACCAAGCTGTTGTTTGCGTTGTTCTGCCGAAGGATGCGGTTCGGGGCGGAGAAATACCTGGCTCCGTTTGCGCTGCCCAACGCGCTGTATGCGTGGCTGGGGCGGCCGAAAGAGCAGTGGCCTTACGATGAGTTTACACTGAAGAAGCGGTATTTCAATGCGGCCAATATCGTCCGGTCCGTTGCCGGGAGCCTCGACGCGATACCGTCCGAATACGACATCGAGGCCCCTCCGACGCTGGCCGGCGAGATGATCGAGACCATCCGCGAGGCATTTACTCCACCGGGGGGTGATTGTCACCGGTTCATTGCAGAGCACATCGCCGCGGCGCTGGACGCGGACATGTCACTTAAAACACACGGATGAAAGGCAGTTCTATCCGCGCCTCAGATGCTTCACAGGTTCCAAAGAGGGTCAGGGGGCTGGTTCGGGTGATTCGGATGTCGGCGAATTGGCCCGCCAGGGTGGCGGGGGCGTTGAAGACGACGATCCAGTCGCCTTCGGTGCGGCCGGTCAGTTGGGGATGGCCGATTGTTCCCAGGCCCTCGGCGGGTTTCTTACTGAGGCCCTCGACTAGGACGCGGACGGTCCTATCCTGGAATTCGGCGGCGAGCTGCCGGCTGATCTGCTCCTGGACGGCCAGCAGTTCGACGTTGCGCTGCTGTTTGATTTCGGCGGAGACGGTGTCCTGGAGGCCTTTTTCGGCGCGGGTGCCGGGGCGGGGGGAATACTGGAAGACGTAGCAGTTGTGATAACCGGCGGCGCGGGCCAGTTGGGCGGTTTCGGCGAAGTCGGCGTCGGTCTCGCCGGGAAAGCCCACGATGAAGTCACCGGCCAGCGAGATTCCGGGGACGATGTCGCGGGCCTCGGCGAGCATGTCGAGGTATTCGGCGGCGGTGTAGCGACGGTTCATGGCGGCGAGGATGCGGTCGGAGCCGCTCTGGGCGGGCATGTGCATGCAGTGGCAGACCTTGTCGAGGTCGGCCATGGCCTGGAGCATCTCGCGGTAGTATTTCCGCTGCGGGTAACTGGTTACGAAGCGGATCCACTCGATGCCGTTGACCTCGGCGACCATTGCCAGCAGGTCCGCCAGACAGTACGTCCTGCCGCTGGTCTTGAACTCATAGGAATTGACGGTCTGGCCCAGCAGCGTGATCTGCCGGACGCCGGAGTCGGCGAGGCGGCGGACCTGCTCGAGGATGGCCTGCGGCCGGCGGGATTGCTCGCGGCCGCGGACATAGGGCACGATGCAATAGGAGCAGAACTTGTCGCAGCCGCGCATGGCCCGCACGAACGCCTGGCCGGGCACCGGATCGGCGGCGACGCCGTAGGCCGTCTCGAACTGCTCCAGGGCCTGGTCGGTGGCGGCTCGTATCTCATCGTTCGTATATTGCGTCGGGGTGGCGGCCTTTGCCGAAGGCAAGGGCCGGATCGAGCCAGCCCTTCGCTCCGCGAAAGGCTGCCACCCCACCGGATGCTCGATACTGGATGCTGGATACTCGACGCTCGATGCCTCGGCGCCGTCGTGCCTGAAGCCTGAGCGAATTAAAGGGGTCCGGTACATTTTCCCGGTCTGTTTCTTCGGCGCGTCCGGCAGGGAGGAGCCATGGTTGGTTGGGGTGGAAAATGTACCGGACCCCTTCAGTTCAAGGATTTGGGGGATTTGTGGGATGTCGGCCGGGCCGCAGACGATGTCAACGGCGTCGTGTTCGAGGAGCTTTGGGCCGAGGCGCTGGGCCATGCAGCCGATGACGGCGACGATCAGGTCGGGTTTGGTGCGTTTGATGTGCTTGAGGTGGCCCAGGTGCGAGAAGACGCGGGCCTCGGCGTGCTCGCGGACGCTGCACGTGTTGATCAGGACGGCGTCGGCGTCCTTGACCCGCTCGACAAGCTGCCAGCCCGCGGCCGCCAGCGCAGAAGCCACCAGCGCTGTATCCAGCTTGTTCATCTGACAGCCGAAGCTCTTGATGTGGACTTTTTTGGGGGTCATAGAGATGGAAGAGTATAGCGGCTCGGGTGCGTTGGTTCAAGCTGTGCCGTCAGTCCGGATGCGAGGCGGCAACCGGGTCTCGTGGGTGCGTTTTCCGCTTTGGGGATTACCAGCACGCGGGGGCAGGCTTGGGGCTTCAGGTTTCAGCGGTGGCGTTTGGTCGCGCCTGGGGACGAATTGAAGGCTTGCTGCGCGTAGGGCGACTCATCCGCAGGGCGCTGCCGCCCGGGTCATGGGTTCGAGCAGTTGGAGTTGTATCTGTTCGGCTTCCCGGCGGGTGGGGATGGCGTTTACGAGCGTCAGCGGCCAGCGCAGGGGCTTGTCCGTCCAATAGGCGACGAAGAAATGAATGAGGCGCGGCAGTCTCACTATGTAGATGGCCTTGAGGTGGAAGATCGAGCCGGAGGGGGCGATGGCTATTTCGGTGATTCGGTCAAAGGGGATTCTGCGGGTGCGGGGCAGCAGGCCCAGGAGGCGGACCGTATGACAAATGCGGCCATCTTCGATCCAGAATTCCTTGGGGCTCAACTGGTAGAGGAGGAAATACGGCAGCCAGACCAGGCAAAAGGCGAGAACGGCGACAAAGGACAGGTCAACAGAGCCTGTTATGAGCCAGCCGAGGACCCGATTGAGCCACGGATAGGGTGCCACGTCCTTGAGGACGCTGCGTACCGTGTGGAGCAACACGAGCATGCCCCCAAGGATGACGGCAATGATGACAGCCCCGCACAGCGTTATGGCGATGTCCCGCCAGCCGGGCCAGCCGCAAGCCCGGTAGACCGTCAACCTTTGCCGCCGTACCGTGATTACTCGCTTCTTGTCGTTGGCAATGTCGTCCATATCGCCGGAGCGCACGATTATCAGAGGGACGATGATACATCATATCTTCCGACAAAGAAAGCGCCGAACCCTTTCAGTTCACGCCTTCATCGGAGACAGCGATGATGGCCGGGGGAGGGAGGCGCCGGAAGGTCCGCCACGGCCTCGGACAGTGCGTTACTTGGCGTTCTGGGGGTAGGTTACGGCCGAGACCAGGGCCATGCCATATTCCTGCCAGAGGGCGTTGGCGTTCCCGCCACCGGGGGGCAGCTCCATTGTGATGATGGGGATGCCGTGCGAAACACCGGCATAGGAGCCGAGCGAACCGGGGCGGGCGCCGAGCTTCTTGACGGGCAGTCGGCAGTGCCGGCTCATGTGGGTGGCCAGCGGGCCGCCGGGCCCGTCGTAGTCGATGCAATCCAGCGGCTGGTGGATGGCGACGATGCGATCCGGACGGTGCTGGCTGAGCAGGTCGGCGATGACCTGTGATTCGGGCTCAGAGAAGCCGGCCGGGCCGTTGCGGTCGTCATTGACGCGGTTGGCCGCGGGGAAGTTGCGGTTGATGTCGACGCCGCGGCTGTTGTAGCGGCTGTTGGCGGCGTAGCCGTCAGGATTGGCGATGGGCACCAGGACGACCTTGCGGCCCTGCAGGAGGTCCGGATTGGCCTGCAGGTGGCTGGTCAACAGGCGGACAAGCGGGGCCCCGGCCGGCTCGTTGCCGTGCACGACGCCGAGAATCAGGGTGGTATCCGATCCGCTGCCAATGACCGTGGCGGTGATGGGACGGCCCTGAACGGACCTGCCGACCGTTGTCGTGCGAGGCAGGGGGGATGATGGCGTGGGCAGGACAACCGGCCAGGGATCGGAGGGCGTGGTGACGATTTCCGGGTATTGGACCTTCTCGCCGCAACCGGCGACGATAAGCAACGACCAGAACAGGCAGAGCAACAGGAGAGAGGACTTGATTCGATGCATCTGTAAACTTCCTTGTCTTGAATGGATACTGACCGGGCCCGTGTCGCGTGGGATTATAGGCAAGAAGCGACTGGAGAAAAAGGACAAAGTGGGAAATCCCACTCTCGTCGCCGTTCGCGCCCTGATCGCACGCCCCCGGGCGGCCGGATGGGCACTGCCAACCTGGCCGGAACACCGGCTGATTGACGGTGGAGTGTTCATCGGCTATTTTGGCGTCTTGCGTGTAATTATTGACCACTGAAGGACCTTCTGCATGGTTTCACGGACGGACTATGATATAGCCATCATCGGCGGCGGGATTGTCGGCCTGGCGTCCGGCTATAAGATCGCCCGCAGCCACCCGAATCTGA
>DSDB01000359.1 GCA_011057845.1 Phycisphaerales bacterium
ACGTGCCGGCCAATGACGGCGGCCTATCCCTCGGCCAAGCCGCCATCGCCGTTGGAGCCGTAGGGGGGTAGATTCTGTAGCCTTGATACCAGAAGTAGAGATCCCCCCCGCATGACAGGGGGGGCTCAATCTGCATCATTTCTACTTCTACGATTGCCGGTTGTGCCGACTGTTGTTACATGTCCCGCGGGTCAGTGGCCACGCTCGATGATGTAGGTCCGGCCCGGTAGAGTGTCAAACTCGGCAAGGGGAGGCTCCGGATGGGTGGCTTCAAGCGTCCTGCCGTCGCTGGCGACCGCCACCGGGCCATCGGTTCGCAGGGTGCATCGTTGGCCAAGCCTCGACCGGATGGCGGCGCTGCTCAGTTGACCGTTAGACCAAGCGATATCCACGTCGAAGCCGCCCCGGGCCCGCAGGCCCTGGACCGAGCCGGTCGGCCAGGCCTTAGGCAGCGACGGCAGCAGGTGGATTTCGTCGGCGTGGCTCTGGAGGAGCATCTCGGCGATGCCGGACGTGCCGCCGTAATTGCCGTCGATCTGGAACGGAGGGTGATTGTCGAAGAGGTTCGGGTGCGTGGATTTGGCCAGCAGGGCGACGACGTTCTCATGGGCCTTGTCGCCGTCTCGAAAGCGCGCCCAGAAATTGATGATCCAGGCACGGCTCCAGCCGGTGTGCCCGCCGCCGTGGGCCAGGCGATACTCGATGCTCTTGCGGGCGGCGGCCATCATCTCCGGGCTCGTGCGGAAGGTGTACTGGCGGCCGGGATGGACGGCGAACAGATGCGAGACGTGGCGATGGCCGGGCTCAGCCTCCTTGAATTCCCGGGCCCACTCCATGAGTCGCCCGTCGGAGCCGATTTGGGGCATGGCCAGTCTGTCGAGGGCGGCGGCGACGTCTTTGGTGAAATCATCGTCAATGCCGAGGATGCCCGCGGCCTCCAGCGTGTTGGTGAAGGTGTCCCAGATAATCTCCTGATCCATCGACGGGCCCATGGAGAGATTCACTCGCTTGCCGTCGGGGCCGATGAACGTGTTCTCCGGGGAGTTGGAAGGGCCGGAGACGAGCCTGCCGGTGGCGGGGTCTTCGACAAGCCAGTCGAGGAAGAACAGCGAGGCCTCCTTGAGGATGGGGTAGGCGCGGCGGCGTAGAAAATCAAGGTCGCCGGTGAAACGGTAATGCTCCATGAAGTGCTGCGTACACCAGGCCGCGCCCATCGGCCACATGCCATAGCCCACGTCGCCCAGCGGCGCGGTGAACAGCCATGCGTCGGTGGTGTGGTGGGCGACGAAGCCACGGCAGTTATAGACGTCGCGGGCGGTCTTGCGTCCGGCGGGGATAAGGCCCTCGGCCAGACGGAAGAAGGGTTCGTGGCATTCGGACAGGTTCGTCAGTTCCGCCGGCCAGTAGTTCATCTGGATGTTGATATTGATATGATAGTCGGCGTGCCACGGGGCCTCCAGGGCGTCGTTCCAGAGGCCCTGCAGGTTCGAGGGCATGGTCCCGGGACGCGAGCACGAAATCAGCAGGTATCGCCCGAACTGGAAGTACAGACTCGCCAGATGCGGGTCATCGGTTCCCTGCTGGACGGCCCGGAGGCGGTCGTCGGTGGGGGTTTTGGCGGCGTCGGTGGAGCCCAGGTCGAGGTTCACGCGGCGGAACAGGCGGCGGTGTTCGGCGATGTGGGCGTCTTTAAGACGGGCATAGGACTTGCCCCCGGCGGCATCGAGGATGGCGCGGCAGGTTGCCGCCAGATCCCGCTTGAGAGGCTCGGCGGGATTGGCGAAGTGGTAGTCCGTGGCCGAGGTCAGCAGCAGGACCAGGCTGTCGGCGTTACGGACGACCAGCGTGTTATCTCTGGCGGCAATGCTGCCGTTGGCGTTGAGGGCCAGCAGTTGGGCCTCATATTTGACGCCGAGGTGCTTGTCGCCGTGGGCGGCCTGGCCGAACATCCGCAGGGCATTGTCGCCGACGGCTTGCGTGGTGAAGTCGGCGGGCCGGTCGAGGGTGATATCGACGGAGATCGAGCCGGGCTTGTCGGCGGTGATTCGCGTGACGATGCAGTCGTCAACGGGACTGGCGAACGTCTCGCGGGTATAAGTGACGCCATCCCTTGTGAAGGTCGTTACGGCCGTCGCCGTATCGAGGTCAAGGCTGCGGCGGTACGTCGCGTCGGATGGCCCGGCCGATTCGAGGACCACGGCCGCGGCCATGGAGCCGGGACCTCCGACGTTGCCGGCGACGACGGCGATGGTGTTGTCGCCCGGTTTTAGATACTGGGCGATATTGAAGGTGTGGGGCTGATCCCATTGGGTGGTCCGCCCGGCCTCTCGGCTGTTGACGTAGATGGTCGAGTAGTCGTCGATGGGGGCCAGCGTCAGGTTGCCCAGACCGCTGTCGAGCTGGGCCTGGGTGAGCCTGAAGGTGGTTCGAAAGACGACCTTGCCGTTGACGGGGATGGATGCGTCGCCGCGGGGGGCTCGGCCGGGCCGTAGGATGAGAGCCGGCCACTGTGAATCGTCAAAACCAGGGACGACGTATCTTGGATCATCGGGATCATCGACCCGGCCTCGCCGCCAGTTCTCCAGGGCCAGCGTGTTGGCCGTCGAATCCTCGCCGCTGCCGATGGTGATGCGAAGGTCGCCGAGGGTCTGGTGGCTGCGGGGGCTGATGCGGGGGCCCATGACCTCGCGCTGGATAAGGGCCTGGCCCTCGGCGAACTTGCCCTCGAAGTAGAGCTTGCGGGACTGCTCGATAGCCTTCCAGGCGCCGGGGCGGTCCTGCGGTAGCGGCGGACCGGCCCAGAGGGTGTCGTCATTGAGCTGGATGCGCTCGGAATCGGTCCCGCCGAAGACCATCGCCCCCAGTCGGCCGTTGCCCACGGGCAGGGCCTCGGTCCATTTAGAGGCCGGCCTGTTGTACCAGAGCTTAAGGCTGTCCCAGTTGTATTCTGCGGCGGCTGGTTCGACGGCGGTCAGCGTGTAGACCGTGTTCGGCCGAGTGGCGAATTCGACAACGTCCTTCTCTGGATGGCGGACCTCCATGGGTTTGCCGTCGAGCGCAACCTCGATGGGCGTAGCGGAGCGGATGACGGCCCTGTTGCCCAGGCGGGAGGTCAGGACGGCCGTGGCGAGTCTGCCGCCCGCCCACTCGATATCCAGCGCGAAGCCGCCGCGAGCGCGGATGCCGTTGATAGCGCCCCTGGGCCATGCCGAGGGCAAGGCGGGCAGCAGGTGCAATTCATCGAGGTGGCTTTGCAGGAGCATTTCGCAGATACCAGCGGTCCCGCCGAAGTTGCCGTCGATCTGGAACGGCGGGTGGGCGTCGAACATGTTCGGATACATCCGGCCGGGCGTCAGAAGGTTCGCGAGCATCCGGTAGGCGTGGTCGCCGTCCTCAAAACGGGCCCAGAAGTTGACCTTCCACGCCATGGACCAGCCCGTGCCGCCGTCGCCGCGGAATTCGAGGGATTTCCGGGCGGCGTCAAAGAGGTCGGGCGTGCGGCGGCGGGAGATCTCCCTGCCGGGGTGCAGGCCGAACAGGTGCGAGACGTGGCGGTGCTGGTTCTTCGGGTCGTCCTTGTCCTCGAGCCATTCCTGGAGCTGGCCGTGCCTGCCGATCTGGTTGGGGGCGATCCGCTCCTGCAGGTCGGCCAGTTCCGCGCGGAATTCCGCGTCGACGTCAAGGATTTCCGCGGCGGAGATCGTGTTGGCCAGCAGGTCGCGGATGATCTGGTGGTCCATCGTGGGCCCGGCCACCAGACCGCCGTTTTCAGGGCTGTTGGAGGGGCTGCTGATAAGCCAACCGGTCTTCGGATCCTCCACGAGGGCGTCAACGAAGAAAAGGGCGGCGGATTTCATGATGGGGTGGGCCCGCCTGGCCAGGAACTCCTTGTCGCCGTTGAAGGCGTAATGCTCCCAAAGGTTCTGGCACAGCCACGCCCCTCCGGTGGGCCAGATGCCGTGGTTGGAGGCGTTGATCGGGGCGGCCCCGCGCCAGATGTCGGTATTGTGGTGGAGGACCCAGCCCCGGGCGTTGTAGTGAACCCTGGCGACGCGTGAACCCGTGTCGGTGAGGTCTTCGAGCATGGCGAACAGCGGCTCATGGCATTCCGGCAGGTTCGTCGCCTCCACCGGCCAGTAGTTCATTTCAGTATTGATATTGACGGTCCACTTGCTATCCCACGGCGGCGTCTTGCTGTCGTTCCAGATGCCCTGAAGGTTGGCCGGTTGCGAACCGGGCCGGGAGGAGGCGATCATGAGGTATCGGCCGTACTGGAAATACAGCGAGACGAACTGCGGGTCATCGCCCGCGGCGAAGTCCGCGATCCGCCGGTCGGTGGGCTTGTTTGTGGCATCCATGACGCCCAAGTCCAGGCTGACCCGCCGGAACAGGTTGCGGTGGTCGGCGATGTGCGTCTCGGCAAGCGAGGCGTAATCCTTGCCTGCCGCCTTCTCCAGTGTGGCCCGACAGAGGGCGACCGGGTCCGCGGAGACGTCGTTGTAGCGGATGTAGCTGGTGTTCGCGGCCAGAACGAGCACGGCGAAGGTGGCGTTGGCCACGTGCAGGCCGGCGGCATGGGCCTTGAGTTGGCCATC
>DSDB01000170.1 GCA_011057845.1 Phycisphaerales bacterium
GCCCCCGAAGCCCCCGTTGAGATAAGCCCCGCCAGAACCCAAGCCGCCAATCCCGTTCTGATGTTCCCGGCTCCTTTCCGCAATACACGCGCTCATACCCTTGCTTTCCTTTTCCCGCGGCCCACGAGTATACCAACGACCCGCACCGCCATTTCAACCGGTATACTACCGGGGCAGACAATGGCGTGTCAATGGAAATTATCCCGTTTCGGCGGGCACTTGATGTATAATGGCGCTCCATGTTGACACTGCCGGGTGTTCTTTGAAGGTGGTTCTATGGACCGGATCAGGAATCGTTGTTTTTTGATGTTTGCGGTGGTTGCCGCAGCGGTTGGGGTGTTGGCGGCGGGCCAGGCGGACAGGTGGGTGAAGGTCCGCACGACGGCCGACAGCGAGCAGGTGGGGTACGAGGCGTGGCGGGCGATGGATGGCGACCCGCAGACGATGTGGCATACGCAGTTCGGCTCGGCCGACCCGCCGTGCCCGCATGAGTTCGTGGTCGATCTGGGGCAGAGCCGGCTGGTCGGCGGGTTTTCCTATCTGCCGCGGCCGGGCGGGGGCAATGGGACGATACGGGATTTTGAGCTGTATGTGTGGGATGCGGGCGAGACGCCCGCGATACGCGAGGGCAGGATGCCCTCGCCACAGGATGCCCGCGAGACGGAGGGGGCGAACACGGGCAGGATGCCCGTGCTACGGGGCCGGTTCAGCGAGGGGAGCGGGTGGAACGTTGTGAAGCTGGATAAACCGGTCGTTGGGCGATATGTCAAGCTGCGGGCGTTGTCGGAGGTCAATGGGCGGCCGTGGACGTCGATTGCGGAACTGGAGATCCATACGCCGGGGGTGAAATACCGATCGGCGGATGTGTTCGGGCTGGTGCTGTCGCGGGCGGGCAATGAGGTGGAACTGGCGTATATGACGCTGCAGCGGGACCTGGCAAGCCGCGGGCGGATCATGCAGCACGCGGCGCAGACGTATCATCCGGAGGCGCTGATTGCACAGGGCGACCGTGACCCGCTGGATGTAATACTGCGGCGGACGGCGGCCCTGCTGGATGATTTGCAGGCTATGGGGGCCGGGGACCAGGGACCAGGACGCAATACGCAATACGCAATACGAAATATGCAAGGTGAGTTGGGCAGGCTCAAGGCCGAGAGCGAGGCCGTGGACGTGATGGAGGCCGAGGCGCGGTTTGAGCTATTTGCCCGGGCGCACGGCTTGCAGCGGCGGATCGCCTTCGCCAATCCGCTGCTGGATTTTGACAAGATACTGTTCATCAAGCGACACCGGGCGACGTTCAACCACATGTGCGACCAGTACTACGGCATCAACGTGCTGCCCGGCGGCGGGCTCTATGTGTTGAGCGATCCCTTTGGCGACAACCCCAAGGTGCGGGACATCCTGGCCGATACGGTGGTGCAGCGCGGGCGGCTTGCGGGACAGACGCTCACCGATGGGTCGTTTCTGTCGCCGGACCTGTCTTTCGACGGCAAGACCATCCTGTTCGCGTATGTCGAGTGCAAGGGTGACACGAGCCAGCGTTTTCACACGGATGTAAGCCGCGGGCACTGGCACGAGCAACGGAGCTACCACATCTTCAAGGTGAACGCGGATGGGTCGGGGCTCGAGCAATTGACCGACGGGACCTGGAACGATTTCGACCCGTGCTGGCTGCCGAACGGGCGGGTGGCGTTCATCACGGAGCGGCGCGGGGGGTATCTGCGGTGCGGGCGGGAGTGCCCGACGTATACGCTGTTCGATATGGCGGCCGATGGCGGAGACATCCGGTGTCTGAGCCCGCACGAGACGAACGAGTGGCATCCAAGCGTGACCAACGACGGGATGATCGTGTATACGCGGTGGGATTACGTGGACCGGCATGGATGCACGGCGCACCTGCCGTGGGTGACGACGCCGGATGGACGCGATGCGCGGGCGATGCACGGGAATTTCGCCCCGCGGGAGGTGCGGGCGGATATGGAGCTGGATGTGCGGGCGATTCCGGGTTCGCGGCGGTTCGTGGCGACCGGCGCGCCGCACCACGGGCAGGCGTTCGGGTCGCTGGTGGTCGTGGATCCGCGGATCGAGGACGATGATGCGATGGGGCCGGTCAGGCGGCTGACGCCGGAGGTGGATTTTCCCGAGACGCAGGGCGGGGCGCAGGTGTATGGGACGGCGTGGCCGTTGAGCGAGAAGTACTTCCTCTGTGTGTACGACCCGACGATGCAGCCGCGGGCGGGCGAACAGGGCGGCGGCGGGGGCCGCGGCGGGTACGGGATTTATCTGCTGGATGCGTTCGGCAACAAGGTGCTGATCTACCGCGACCCGGAGATTGCATGCCAGAGTCCGATGCCGCTGCGGCCGCGGCCGGTGCCGCCGGTGATGCCGGAGATGTCCACGCGGTTGACGGAGGGCGGTGCGAAGACGAGGGACGAAGGACGAGCCACGAGCCGCGAGCCACAAGCCACTACAGCCGAGGCGACGATGGCGGTGGTGAACGTGTACGACACGTTGCGGCCGTGGCCGGAGGATCTGAAGGCCAGGGCGCTGCGGGTGTACCAGATTATCCCTATGTCGGTGCCGTCGGGCGATCCGCCGCATGAGATCGGGCTGCGGGAGCCGACGGCGGGCGATTCGGTGGTGCTGGCGCGGTATGTTCTGGGGACCGTGCCGATCGAGGCCGACGGCAGTGCGCATTTCGTCGTGCCGGCGCTGAAGGAGTTGTTCTTCCAGGTGCTCGATGAGCAGGGGCTGGCGATTCAGTCGATGCGTTCGGCGACCTACGCGCAACCGGGCGAGCAGTTGGTCTGCCAGGGTTGCCACGAGCCGAGGCATCGGACGCCGCGGCCGGCGGCGCTGCCGCTGGCGATGCGGCGCGAGCCCTCGCGGCCGACGCCGGATGTGGACGGCACGAATCCGTTCAGCTACCCGCGGCTGGTGCAGCCGGTGCTGGACAGGCATTGCGTCGGCTGTCACCGGGAGAATGCGGACAAGGCGCCGCGGCTGGATGGCGAGCCGGTGATCAAGGGGCGGCAGAAGTGGTATGCGTCGTATCACAGCCTCGTTCGCGATTACGGATTCTGGAGCTATGGCGACCGGATGCGGACGCTGCCGGGCCGGTTCGGGGCGCGGGCGTCGAAGCTGTATCCGATGCTGCGGGACGGGCACCACGACGTGAAGCTCACGGACGAAGAAATGCACCGGATCACCGTCTGGCTCGACGCGTGCTCGATCTTCTACGGCGTCTACGAGGCCGAAGGCGGCGCGGCGCAACTGGCCGGCCAAATCGTCCGCCCAACCCTGGAGTAGGGCCGAAACGGAAGTGCGCATTCTCGCTCAGGCACAGATCAACCCAGATTGACACAGTTGTTGGCAATAGAATGGAGAGCAGACACAATGTTAAGAGTCAACCGAGCGAAGAAGGAACTGGTGAAATTGGACAAATCTAGCCTCTCTGACTCGGGGCTGACCGAACCCTATGACCTTCAGCGGATGATCCTCAACAGTCCGGAGGCATTCTTCGCCGAGATGGAGGAGAAGCTGTTGCTGATCGGTGACGAGGTCCGGGCTGCTGCGTTTGTGGAAGATAGAATTGATTTGCTCGCTGTTGACCAGCAGGGCTCACTCGTTGTCATCGAACTCAAGAGGAACAGTCACAAACTGCACCTCCTGCAAGCCCTGGCCTATGCAAGCATGGTCTCCAAGTGGGAGAGAGGTGAGATCATTGCGCAAGAGCAACGGTTCAAGGGCCTCTCGGAGGAGGAGGCCGAGCAGGAAATGGCGGAATTCTTGTTGGAGGATGCAGGAAGTCTCAATGACAGCCAGCGAATCATCTTGATCGCGGAGGATTTTGAGTATGAGGTGCTCGTAACGGCTGAGTGGCTGACTGAGGTCTATGGCCTAGACATCCGTTGTCATCGAATTGCTCTTTCTGTGCAAAACGATTCGGAGTTTCTCACATGCACATGCATCTACCCACCGTCGGAGATCACACAACATGCAAAGCATAGAGGGCGAGGTCTTCGTACCCCTGTGGGCCCATGGGCGGACTGGGATGAAGCATTGGACAAGATTGCCAATGACGCTGTCGTCAGTTTCTTCCAACAACAGTTGAACAATGGATGTGAGAACTACCTCAAAAAACGTATCCTGTATTACAGATGTGGCGAATACCGTAGGTTCTTTGTCGCAGCCCGTAAGAACAACGTCTATGTGTGGCAGTACCGCCGTTTTCCCGACGATGTGGAGTATTGGGCAAACACGATCCGGCGGGATCTGGACACTGAGCCCGTGAAAGACGGCAAGTGCCTGCGGTTCCATTTGTCGAGCGCGGCGGACTTCAAGGGTTTTCTCACCGCAATGAACGGGCATCTCCAGACCGTGAAGTTCTCCGAGGAAGGAGCCGACGATGAAATCGCGGATGAGCAGGAAGGAGCATGACTGGACTGTCGCAGCGAGTGTGAACTCCGCCGAGATACGCAGCGCAAGCGAAAAGCTTGAGGGGCGGCTCCAATGGTTGGAGTCGCCCCTTTGTGTTGCGTACGAGCGATGGGCGGGCCATCACGGCTGCGGCATCATCGGAGGC
>DSDB01000442.1 GCA_011057845.1 Phycisphaerales bacterium
CAGGCCGTCGAGAGCAACTGCGTCGACGGCGGCAATGACACCGCCGCCGCCCTCGGCCTCAACACCTACACCACCCGCGTCGATGGCGAGCCGGACGTCAATACGGTCGATATGGGCTATCACTATCGCCACGGTGTTGACAAGTATCAGGTCACCATCGAAATCGTCGAAGACCCGGAGAACCCGGGCATCCACGGCGTCGTCGAGCCCAACGGCGGCGTCTTCTACGCCGGGACCCGCGTCACCCTCGAGGCCAGACCCGATCCGGGCTACCACCTCAAGGGCTGGTACGATGTCAACGACGTGCTGGTCTCCGTCTTGCGTGAGTTCCGCTTCGTCGTCGACGCCAACGTAACGTACCGCGTGCGGTTCCGTCTGCCGAGCGAGGTCCCGGTATACGGCGGCGGCGACGCCCTCCATGAGGCCGTCACGGTTGCCCAGAACGGCGACATCCTCGTCGTCGCGCCCGGCACCTACAACGGCGGCATCGACCTGCGCGGCAGGGAGATCACCATCGTCAGCGTCAATCCGGACGACCCGAACCTCGTCGCGGCCACCATCATCGACGGCCGCAACAGCGGCAGGGCCTTCATCTTCAGCGGCGGCGAGACCCACAATACCGTGGTGGACGGCTTCACCATCATCAACAGCGGCGTCTTCATCAACCACGGCGGCGCCATCTACATCGGGCCCGACAGCAGCCCGACGCTGCTCAACCTGACCATCAGCGATTGCAACGTCGCCGCCGGCAACGGCGGCGCCGTCTACATCGACGCCAACAGCAGTCCGTACTTCGGCAACGTCACCATCACGAACTGCACCACCATCTCGCCGAATTACGTCGGCGGCAACGGCGGTGCCGTTTACGTCGATGTCAACTGTCTGCCGGTCTTCGCGGGCTGCACCTTCACCGGTTGCTCCGCCAACGGCCTCGGCGGTGCGGTGTTCATCAACACCGACAGCTACGCCAGGTTTGTCGACTGCAACTTCTCCGGCAACTACAGCACGTTCAGCGGCGGCGCCGTCTACCACGCCGCCTTCAGCGGTTCGATCATCGAGAACTCGATTGTCTTCAACAACACCGCCGATGTCAGCGGCGCAGGCCTCTACTACAGCGCCGCCTGCCTCGCCGAGGTCAACGACTGCAACGTCACCTACAATATCGCCACGGTCCAGGGCGGCGGTCTGGCGGCCGGCGACGACACCTTCCTGGCGATCTCCGACAGCAACTTCGTCTATAACACGGCTGCTTACGGCGGCGGCGTCTTCGTCAACGCGAACGCCGTCGGCGTTATCCGCACGTCGATGATCACCCACAACGACGCCAATCAGGACGGCGGCGGCCTCTATGTCTTCGAGTCCAACGACCTGTCCATCGCGGACTGCAACATCGCCTACAACACTTCCGGACGCGGCGGCGGCGTCTACTTCGAAAATTCGCCGCTGGCGATGCTCATGCACTGCACCATCCGGCACAACCGGGCGGGCGTCATGACCGTCAGCCGCGCCTATTTCCTGCCGGATCCGAACGATCCGAACCTGCCGCCGGCGCCGATCGACCCGCGCGACCCGAACTTTAATCCGAATGATCCCAACCTGATCATCGTGGACTCGAACGTAACCGTGCCGGGCCAGGGCGGCGGCATCTACTCCTTCGCCGGTCCGTTGCTGATCGCCGACACCGACATCAGCTTCAATACGACAACCACCTCCGGCGGCGGTCTGTACCTTGCCGGCGGCCAGAACCGCCTGAGGCAACTGTCCAACTGCCTGATTACCAACAATTCGGCCGTCCGGGACGGCGGCGGTCTGTCCAGCACCTGGTTCAACAGGCTCTCGTTGAGCAACTGCACCGTGGCGGACAACGCCGTCGGCGACGCCAATCATCCCGATTGGCCGGCCCTCGGCGGCGGTCTCTATGCCTCTTACGCAAGCAACGTCGGCATCGTCGACAGCATCCTCTGGGGCAACCGCGGACGCAGCGGCTCGCAGATCGCCGTAGCCACCGGCTTCCAGTACGACCCGCGGCCCGCTACCGTCAGCGTGTCCTTCAGCGACGTCATGGGCTGGAAGGTGCCCGGCAATCCGGGCGCCGTCAGTCCGAGCGCTGTCTTCGTCGATACCGGCACAACGCTCAACTGGAGCGCCGCGACCGTCATCGACGCCGATCCGCTCTTCGTCGCCGGCTACTACCTCAGCCAGATCACCGGCGGCCAGACCGTCGACAGCCCGGCCCTCAACGCCGGCAGCGGTCCCGCCATCAACGTGGGCATGGCCGCCATGACGACGAATCTCCGCGGTTTGCCCGACGCCGGCATCGTGGACCTCGGTTATCACAACATTATCCGCAAGCACCGGGTACTGATTCATGTCGTTGGCAACGGACACCTGGTCATGGTCCCCGATATGGACCCGGCCGACCCGAACGAAGGCCTCTACAATTTCGGCACGTGGCTCAACCTGCATGCCAGGCCGGACAAGGGCTACCGCGTCGCCGGATGGTACGATATGAGCGGTGTTCTGCTGAGCACCTCCAAACTCCGGCAGATCGACGTCCGCGGCGACATCGAGTACATCCTCGAATTCGAGCCGACCAAGACCACCAACGTCTCCGGCGATCCCGACGCCATCCAGCGGGCCATCGACAACGCCAAAAGCGGCGACACCCTCATCGTGGCCGCCGGCGTCTACAACGGCGACATCGAACTGCGCGGCAAGGACATCATGCTCACCAGCACGAATCCCGATGATCCAAACGTCGTCGCGCTGACCATCATCGACGCCGGCGGCGCCGGACGCGGGCTGCTCTTCATCGCCGGCGAGGACGCCAACACGGTCGTCAACGGATTCACCGTCACCAACGGCGCCGTCACCGACGCCAACGGCGGCGGCATCTACATCGCCCCGAACACCAGCCCGACGCTGAGGAACATGATCATCAGCAACTGCACGGCCGACGCCAACGATCCGAATGATCCCAACGCGATGGCGCTGGGCGGCGGCATCTTTGTCGATGTCAATGCCGCTCCGACGTTCATCAACTGCCTGGTCATCGACTGCAGCGCCACCCTCGGCGGCGGCGCCTACTGCGATTTCAACACCGCGCCGGTGTTCCTGCATTGCAGCTTCGTCAACAACACGGCCGACTTCGGCGCCGGCCTCTACTGTGATTCCAACAGTATCACCGCCATCTCGGCGTCCACATTCCGCGGCAACAACGCCGTGCAGGACGGCGGCGGCGTCCTCATCGACCCCAACGCACTGATGACCATCGCCGACAGCAACTTCGTCGACAACATCGCCAACCGCGGCGCCGGTCTGTTCGGCGAACCCAACAGCATCGTCGATATACGCGAAAGCCGCTTCACCGGCAACGTCGCGGCCACCGACGGCGGCGCTGTCTGCTGGATCGAGTCGGCCATGACCATCGCCGACAGCGACTTCCTGTACAACACGGCCATCCGCGGCGGCGGTCTGTTCGCCGACACATCGTGGTCCACCCAGATCACCGGCTGTCATATCGGTTACAACGAGGCCGGTCTCGAAGCATACGATCCCAACGACCCGAACGTCATTCTTGACCCCAATGCGCTGATCGACCCCAACGATCCGAACAGCGCGGCGGTCCCCGTGGTCATCGGCCAGGGCGGCGGCATCTTCTGCTTCGCCACGCCCATGGTCCTCGCCGACTGCCAGATCATGTATAACGTGACCAACGCCTCCGGCGGCGGTATCTACATCGCCGGGGCCTCCGAGCGTGTTGACGTCCTCAACTGCCTGATCGTCAACAACCTCGCCGGACGCGACGGCGGCGGCGCCTCGATCAACTGGTTCAGCCCGACGATCCTGGCCAACTGCACCTTCAGCGGCAACGCGGCCGTGGGGCTCTTCGGACAGCCCAACCGCACCGGCCTCGGAGGCGGTCTGTACTGCTCCTATGAGAGCAACGTCCAGGTCATTGACAGCATCTTCTGGGAGAACTACGGCCTCGTCGGACACGAAATGTCCGTCCATACCGGCTTCGAGTGGGACCCCAGACCGGCCACCCTGACCGTTACGCACAGTCTCGTCCGGCTCGGCAGCTCCGGCGTGCGGATCGACACCGGCTGCATCCTCAACTGGGATGTGGCGCCGACGCACCCCAGGTTCCCGACGAACATCAACGCCAACCCGTTGTTCATCACCGGCCCGCTGGGGTTGTTCTATCTCCGCCAGCGCGACGCCGGCCAGCTCCAGACCAGTCCCGCCGTGGACGCCGGCAGCGATCTGGCCAGCCGCCTCGGCATGACCGTCAACCATACCGGCATGGTCCGCTACACCACCCGCACCGATGAACTCGCCGACCGCGGACTCGTCGATATGGGCTACCATTATCCGTCCCGCCAGGAACCGTGCCGCTTCTGCGACCTGGTCTATGACGGCCTGGTCAACTTCCGCGACTTCGCGCTGCTGGCCCAGCGATGGCTCACCGAGGGCTGCTCCGACGGCGACGACTGGTGCGGCGGCGCCGACATCACCGTCGATACGGTCGTGGACTTCGCTGACATGGCCTTCATGAGCACCTGCTGGCTCGTCGAGGACC
>DSDB01000054.1 GCA_011057845.1 Phycisphaerales bacterium
AGGCCGTTGGCATGGTCGGCGAAGTGCGTCCGGCCGTAATCGACATCGCCCGGACGATAGCGAATCAGCCCTTGCTCGTCGAACCGCCGCAGTTCGTTCTCCGCCGAACGCCGGGCCCACGCGGCGAATTCAGGCATCCGCCCGAAGATAAAGGGCGCACTGAGCAGTCGGGCATGAGACACACTGCTGGTATAGGGGTCGCCGGCCGCGATCTTGCTCAGCCCAAGGTCCCGCAGCCCCGTAAGCCGTCGGCGCAGGTCCGGATCGCCCGCATGATGGGCCAGATAGTCGATGTACATCGCCGCATCGGCCGACGCCTGAGGCCGGAAGCTCTCGCCCCAGACCGCATGGCGAAACAGGCCGCCTTCGTTGATCTTCGAATCCAGCCAGCCGTGGGCCAGCAGTTCGACCGCCCGCTCGAAGCCGCCATCGAAATGCGGCAGTGGGGGCAGGCCCCACAGGCGGACGTAGTGCCTGACCGCCTCCACAACGCTCCGGCCCGGGCCACCGATAATCGCAAACCGCACGGCCAGGGGCTTGCCGGCCTCGAACCGGATGGGGCTGTGGGCGTTGAGGGCGTTGGCGAACCGCCGGGGCCCAATGCCCGGCCCGCTCAATGCCATGACGTGCGCACCGGAGCCGTACAGCGTATCCGGCGAATCAAACGTGGCCGCCACCCGTTCCGATGGCTCCCAGACCACGCCGACGTATCGGCCCCCATGCACCAGCGCCATCATGGGCAGCGTGATCTTGACGGGGTCGGGAATCCGGCGGATATGCTCCGGGCCTTCGATATCCGCCGTACTGCTGGATGGCTCATCGTCGAGATACTCCAGGCCCGGGAACAACGCCTGCGTCTTGCGCTGCCCAAAGGACCCAAGTCCCGGAAAGAGGGTCATCCACGGCAGATGGACTGCCTCGCGGTCCTTGTCCACCGTGATCGACACCTCCATGTGGATCGTGCCCGCGTCGCCCGGCTGTACATGGCGCACGACCCGCCAGAGGGCCCCGCCCGGATCGGCCACCGTGGACGTGATGCTGTCTACGTTTCCATCGCGCCCCGTTGCTTCAATCGTACCCTGGCCCACGTCGATATAGCGGGCCTTGCCGTCCAGCAGAACGCCAATCAGGTCGTGGTCGTAGCCGACGGCCATCGGCGTCCCATCGACGCTGACGGCCCATCCACCCGGCCGCTTCGGGTCCTGCTCACACGTGAGCGCCCCGGACGCGGCCATCACCTGCCGCCCGCCTGCGTCCGGCGGCCGCGGCGCGGCAAACCGGGGCGTCTCCACCTCGCCGACCGATTCAACCGTGATACTCGCAATCGTAACGGTGGCCGCACGGACGCACGGGTCCAGCCGGAACCGCGTCCCGGGTCCCAGTACATAGGGGATGATCAGTTCATACTCCCGCCAGTCGCCGCCGAGGACCACAAACCGCACCGACCGCTCGGCCGAGAAACCCCGCCCATAGAACAACTCGGCGCTCTCGTTGTGCTCGGACTTCATGCGGACGGTGACTTTTGTAACCTTGGCGCCGGGCAGGTCTACGGGGGAACCCTCGATCCACGGATCATCGTCGCTGGTGCGGACGACAAGACCCTCGGCGGTAACCTCCATGCTCAAAACGCCTGGATTGCCGCTCCATCCCTGCCGGCCCCGCGAAAAGTCCCACCGCACCGGCGCGGCGATCGCAACGGCCTGCAAGACCGCCGGCAACAGCACGACCGGTATAGCCCGCCATGCAAAGACCGTTGACCACCGCGCATGAACTTGTCTTGACATTCGCTTGTTTCCTTTCTGCGTTGTACTTGGACACCCGGCCCTTCGCTGCGCGAAAGGCCGCCACCCCACGTCAAACCACGAACTTGAAACCGCAAGCCAAAAACCCTAGACCAAAACCTCAAACCAGTCCCTCGTCACGGCACCGGTACGGGTTTTGCGCTTTGGGTCCTGGTCTTGACCTTTACGTTTTGCGTTTCAAGTTTCTCACGTGTAGGGCGATTCCGGCTATCAGCAGCGCCGCCGTGCCGGTAGCGCCTATTATGACCTTGTCCAGCCTGCACGCAACCCAGTACATGGACGGCGGAAAGTGGGCCTCGACGAATTCCGGTCGCAGGAAGGTGGCCCAGGCGATGGTCGCGACGGCCGCGACGATGGCCATCAGACCCTGCCGCAGGCTCAGGCGGATCTTCATCAGGGACAACAGAAACAGCCCCAGAATCCCCCCGCCGAAGATGCCGGAGATCTGCCACCACACATCCAGCGCCCCCCGCGCCCAGATCATGAGCATCGCCGCGGCCGTGCCGATGATGCCTGTGATAACGGTGGCGATTCGCAACAGCCTAAGCGAGCGGCGGTCGTCGAGGCCGGGCCGGATGAATCGCTTGTGAAAGTCCAGCAGGTACACGGTGGCCGAGCAGTTCAACGCCGAGTCCACCGTACTCATGGCCGCCGCGATGATCGCCGCCACGACCAGCCCCCGCAGGCCGACGGGCAACTGTGTAGCGATGAAATACGGGAACACCTGGTCGGCCTTGGTCACCGTATCGGGCAGGCCGCGGCCGCCGGGCGCGTAGAAGGCGTACAGGGCCGTGCCGATGTACAGGAAGATCGCCGTCAGCGGTATGTAGATGCCCATCGCAATCCACACCGACCGTCGGGCCTTGGCCTCCGTGGGCACCGAACAGTATTTCTGAACGAAGTTCTGATCCGCCAGCAGGTTGCGCAGGTTCTCCGTCACGCCGAAGATGAGCATCACCCACACCGTCCGGTCGGCCAGCGACGGCCGCAGACTGCCGAGGCTGAACTTGTGGTCGGCCACGGCCCGCGCCATCAGCGGTTCGTTGCCCGTGATCGTATCCCTCGTAAGCACCGCAGCGCAGAAGATAATCCCGCCAATCATCACCGCCGACTGCATCACGTCCGTCCAGATGACCGCCTCCATCCCGCCCAGGAGCGTGTAGATAATCGTCACCGTCCCGATGGCGACGATCAGGATAATCAGCGTGCGGTGGCCGCCGCCGTCCGAGGCGATGAAGGTGCTCAGGAGCAGTCCCACCAGGTACAGGATAACCGCCACCCTTCCAATCATGTACAGCAGAAACGACAACGCCGCGTACACCCGGCCCCACGTCCCGAGCCGCTGTTCCAGAAACGAATAGACGCTGATAATCTGCGTCCGCCGGTAGTAACCCACGGCATAGCGACAGGCGATCCAGGCCACGGGGATGATGCACAGCGAGAAGATAATCGGGTGCCAGTTGGTGTCGTAGGCCTGGGCGGGCGTGGCGATGTAGCTGATGCTGCTGGTGTAGGCGCTCATGACAGCCAAGCCCGCCGCCCACGCCGGGATCCCGTGCCCGGCCACCATGAACTGCTCCGACGTGCGGCACTTACGGCGATAGTACCATCCCATCGCCACAAGGATGGCGGCATAGGCGGCGAGTATGCCAACGTCAACGGCGCTCAAGCGTCCCTGCATCGCGCAACACCTTCCTCGGTCAGATCATCCGCGGTGTATTATTTTGGAAGCCATACGGGTCTATGGTATCCTCCCCCGGCCGCCAACACAAGCAGGCATGCCACGCCCTGTAGGACAACCGACATGCCCGGAAACAGACGCCGCGCAGGTCCTGATTGGTTATAATCGGGTCATGGTTCATATCGAGGATATTCAACGCGAAGCAGCGGTCCTGGGCTTCGACGCCGTCGGGGCCGCCGATGCCGGGCCGGTCGATCCGCGCCAAGCTGCTTACTTCCAGTCATGGCTGGCGGCCGGCGGCGGGGCCACGATGGCCTGGCTCGGCCGTAACATCGACAAGCGGCTGAACCCGACCGCCCTGCTGGACGGGGCCCGGTCTGTGATTGTGGCGGCGCTGAACTACAAGCCGCGACCCCGCGACGACGGGCCAGACCTCAACAAGACCCCCGCCGGCCGCGTGGCGCAGTACGCCTGTTATGACGATTACCATGTCTTCATGAAGGACCGTCTCAGGGCCCTGGCCCAGTGGCTGTCAACCGTCGCCGGCGGCGGGCACCGCTTCAAGGTATGCGTCGATTCCGTTCCGCTGGCCGAGCGGGCCCTGGCCGAACGGGCGGGCCTGGGCTTTATCGGCCGAAACCACATGCTCATCAGCCCCAGCCTCGGCCCGCAGATATTCCTGGGCGAGATCATCACTACGGTTGATGTCGCCGGTGCGGCCGCCCAAACGCCCCGCCGCGACGAACGCCCCTGTGGCGACTGCCGCCGCTGCATCGACGCCTGCCCCACCGGGGCGCTGAGCGGTGACGGAGATTTCGACGCGCGCCGGTGCATCAGTTACCTGACCATCGAACACAAAGGCCCGATGGAGCCGGCCCTGGCCGACCTCATCGGCGACCGTCTGTTCGGCTGCGACGAATGCGTCCTGGCCTGTCCCTATCGAGACCGCGCCCCGGCGGCCGCCAACGGCCATCTGGTCTATCATCGGCAGCGCGCCTGTCTCGGACTCGGAGATGTTCTGGGAATGAGCGAAGATCTGTTTGAGAGACAGTTCGCCGGGTCCGTCCTGATACGATGCGGACTCCAAAGCCTG
>DSDB01000160.1 GCA_011057845.1 Phycisphaerales bacterium
CAGCGGCGGCGGCGTCAACGTCATCAAGGTCGGCGTCACCACCACGGCCGGCGAGCAGAAGCTCGAAAGCCAGAGCAACGTCCAGACCACGAACTGGCAGCATGTCGCCATCACCTGGTCCAGCGGCCAAAACATCAAACTCTACATCGACGGCGTCGAGAACGCGCCCACCTGGCGGGAGGCCACCCGACTTGGAACGCTGACGGGCTACTCCACGCTGCACATCGGCAAAGGCGCCAAGGACAACAGCCCGGCGTCCTCCTGGGCGGGTCTGATCGACGACGTCCGCATCTATGACAAGGCGCTGACCCCGGCCGAACTCAGCAGCGTCCTCAACGGGACGCTCGGCACGGTGAGCAATTACCATCCGCTCGTCTCCCCGGCCAACCTCAGCGACAACGAGCCGACTAATGCGAAGATCGTGAATTTCCGCGACCTGGCCGTCATGCTCAGCCAGTGGCGGCAGTGGCAACTGTGGCCGCAATGGTTTTAAAAGTGCCTCGCTGAGCCATAACAGCAGCCAAGCGGGGCCTGTGCACAACGCATGGGCCCTTTTTCTGCGCCTGCCTCATCGGTCGCACTCGGCAGCGCCGATGACGATGACGTACTCGCCCTTGAGTGAATCGTCGAGCCCCGCGAGCTGGTCCTCGATCCGCCCTCGCCGCACCGACTCGAACATCTTTGTCAGTTCCTTCGCCACGGCGGCCCGTCGGTTGCCGTAAACCTCCAGCGCCTCCGCCAGAAACGCCTTGACCCGGTACGGACTCTCGTAGAAGACCAGCGTATGCGGCGAGTCCTTCTCCATCTCCAGGAATCGCCGCCGTTTGCCGGACGTGCGCGGGGCGAATCCCTTGAATGTGAAGCTATGCACCGGCAATCCCGACAGTACAACCGCCATTACCAGGGCGCACGGTCCCGGGATCATCGTCACCTCGATCCCCGCCTCCAGCGCCAGGCGAACCAGCGTAAAACCCGGATCGGAGATCCCCGGCGTCCCGGCGCTCGTTACCAGTGCTACGTCCCTGCCCTCCTCCAGCAGTCGGATAATCCTCAGCCCCGCCTTCCGCTCATTGTGCTCGTGAAACGCCACCTGCGGCTTGCCTATCTCGAAGTGCTTGAGCAGATGGCCGGTTTTGCGCGTGTCCTCACTAGCCACCATGTCCACCATCCGCAGCGTCTCGATGGCCCGCAGGCTCATGTCGCCAAGGTGGCCGATGGGCGTAGTCACAAGATAGAGCACCCCTTTGTCAGCCATCCGATGTGCCTCCAACACAGCCGGACCCGACAGGCGTCTTCATCTGGCCGGTCCCATGCAGAATCAGAACGCTGCCCGCCACCGCCGCCGTCTCCGTTCGCAGCACCCGGGGACCCAGGTGCGCCGCCCTGGCCCCCGCCGAGGTCAGCATCGCCACCTCCTCATCCTCAAATCCGCCTTCCGGCCCGATGAAGAGCCCCGCCGTCGTGAGGCCCTTGCAGCCCTTCAGTGCCTCATCCAACGAAAGCGAAGCCGTCATGGCCGCCACCAGCACGATGCCATAATCCCCCGTCGTGGCCGCCGCCTCTTCAAGACCCATCACCGGGACGATCTCGGGTATCACGCCCCGATGCGACTGTTCCGCCGCCTCCGTCACAATCCGACGCCACCGCTGCACCTTCTGCGGCGTGACGGCCGATGCGCTCTGAATCAGCCCCCGCCGCGTCAGAATCGGAACGAACCTCGCCACGCCCGCCTCGGTGCCCTTCTGAAGGACCCATTCGAACTTCTCCTGCCGCAGGAGGCTCTGAAAGAGCGTCAGCCGCACGACAGGCTCTCCGGGCGCCGGCCCACGAGCCGTGCTCTCCGCCTCTACGCCGTCCGCCGTCACCTTTGAGAGAACGGCCCGGTACTCCAGCCCCGTGTTGTCCAGCACGACCACCTCCCGCCCGGCCTCCATCCGAAGCACGCGGCGGATCTGATGGGCCTGGGCGTCGCTAAAGACCACCCGGCCACCCTGCAACCGGCCCGGTTCTACAAAAAATCGATGCATGGTAAGACACGATCTGCTACTTTTCACACATCCTGTAAGACAGACGCCGGATGGTTCTTTCCAGACGACACCACAGCCGTCCTTATATATAATGCCCCTGCCATGAGCAATCAGAAAAGAGCCTACATCTACGCCTCCGCGGTGGTCGTCTTCTGGTCCACCATCGGCTCGGCCTTCAAAATCGCTCTGGCCCACACCGGCGTCTGGGAATTGCTGCTGTGCAGTTCCATCGTCGCCACGGCCGTGCTCCTGGCCTACGTCGCACTGACCGGCCGTCTGGCCGCCCTGTCCCATTTCACCCTCAGAGACTACCGCAGTTCAGCCCTTCTCGGCTTGCTCAATCCCCTGCTTTACTATGCCCTCGTGATTCACGCCTACGACCTGCTCCCGGCCCAGCAGGCCTCTACGCTCAACTGGATCTGGCCCATTGTCCTGGTGCTGCTGTCCATCCCCGTACTCAAGCACAAGATCGGCCTCAGGAGCGTCCTGGCGGTTGTCATCAGCTTCTTCGGCGTCGTCATTATCGGCACCCGCGGCCGTCCGCTCGATTGGCGGTTCGAGAGCCCCCTGGGCGTGGCTCTGGCCTTGTCCAGCGCCGTGGTCTGGGCCCTCTTCTGGACTTACAATACGAGGGACAAACGCGACGAAGCCACGCGGTTGCTGCTGAACTTCGCCTTCGGCTCGCTCTACATCCTGGCCGCGACCCTCGTCCTGGGTCGATGTACGCGCATCAACACCGGCGCGATCCTGGGCGGCCTCTACATAGGCCTGTTTGAACTGGGCATCACCTTCCTGCTCTGGCTCAAGGCCCTGCGACTGTCCGAGACCACCGCTCGCGTCGCCAACCTCGTCTACATCGTTCCCTTCCTGGGCCTGATCGTCATCCGCATCACCGTCGGCGAAACCATCGCCCCGGCCACCATCCTCGGCCTGGCGTTTATCATCACGGGAATCCTCCTCCAGCGCAAGTAACACCGCGCAGCCCTGATCACGGTCTTCTCTGTGTACTCCGCGGTCTCAGCGGTGAAAAACCCGCTGCCCGCTTGGCCGATTCGACCGTATTGTACAGCAGCATCGTGATGGTCATCGGCCCGACCCCTCCGGGAACCGGCGTAATCAGTGAAGCCTTCTCCTTGACGGCCTCGAAATCCACATCTCCGCAGAGCCGGTAGCCGGACTTGCGACTCGTATCCTCGACCCGGTTGACACCCACGTCGATCACCACCGCCCCATCCCGCACCATATCGGCCGTCACCGTATTGGGCCGGCCCGCGGCCACGATCACGATGTCCGCCTGCCGCGTGTAGTGCCCGAGATCCTTCGTCCGCGTATGGCAGACCGTGACCGTCGCATTGCCGGTCGGTGATTTCGCCATCAGCATGTTCGCCAGCGGTTTGCCCACAATGTTGCTGCGCCCGACGATCACCACGTGCGCCCCATCCAGTTGCACGCCGCTTCGCAGGAGCAACTGGACCACGCCGTGCGGTGTGCACGGCAGAAACGCCTGCTCCCCCACGACCCTCTTGCCCACGTTCATCGGGTGGAAGCCGTCCACGTCCTTGTCGGGATCGATCCGCAGCAGCACCTGGGCCTCATCGAGGCCTCGCGGCAGCGGCAACTGCACCAGAACCCCGTTGATCCGGCTGTCGCCGTTCATCTTCTCGATAAGCGCCATCAGGTCCGCCTGGCTCGTATCGGCCGGCAGTCGATTGTCATCGGAGTATATCCCGATCTCCTCGCACGCCCGCTCTTTGGCCGTCACATACGACTTTGACGCCGAGTCATCGCCCACCAGGACCACCCCCAGCCCCGGCACAACCCCCTTTTCCTTCAAGGCCGCCACTTCCTGCGCCAATTCGGCCCGCATCTGGGCCGCTACCTGTTTTCCGTCAATAATCCGTGCCGTCATGAATGCCGCCCAATCAAAGAAACCCGCTTAACGCAACTGAAAACCTCAAACCGTAAGCCCAAAACCAAAGCGGAAAACCCAAAACCGCCATGCCGCTCGCAACCGGCACCCTTTTATCATACTAAAGGCCGTGCGTTCGTCAAGCCGCCCATAACCGCCGTGGCCTTGCATTGCTGGCTCCGGCCCTGGAGTCTTGGATCTTAGGTCTTGTGTCTTGGGTCTTCCTAGAACAACCCTTGCACCCGGCCCGTTTCCACGTCGATATCGATTCGTCGAAACGCCGGATTCGAACTCGTGCCGGGCATCAGTTTGATCGTCCCGGCCACCGGCGCAATCAGGCCGGCCCCCTTGTAGACCAGAAAATCCCGTATCGCCAGCATCCAACCGGTCGGCCGGCCCTTGCGATTCGGATCATCCGACAGGCTCAGGTGCGTCTTGACCATGCACGTCGCCAGCTCCCGTGCGCGTGGATCGGATTCGATGGCCTTGGCCTTCTCAAGGGCCTGCTCGGTGTAGCAGACCCCGTCGGCGCCGTAGATCCGCGTGGCGATCAGCTCAATCCGCTTGCGAAGCGGCGTCTCCAGGTCGTAGAGGTACTTGAAATCCCCCGGCTCTTCACAGGCCTCCATCACCGCCTC
>DSDB01000153.1 GCA_011057845.1 Phycisphaerales bacterium
CCGCCGCTTGTGGACGCCGCCGCGGGCGCATCGCGCCACTCCAATTTGAAATTGAGAATGAACCACTGGTCGTTCTCCTCCAGTAGCCGCTCACCCGTCCGCGGGTTCACCACCTCACGGCCCGACGCATCGGTCTGCACCGTCTTGCTGATGATCTCCTTGGTCATCGGATCCAGCAGGACCCGCACCGCCTGGCCGCCCGGAACCGGACGCTCCTCCACCACCCCGATGCCCATCGGCATCTGCGCGTCCAGGTCCACCGCCCCGAACTCCGCCCTGAACTGGTCCGGATTTCTCACATCGTACACAGCGAACGGGCTGTTCCCGTCCGACACCGTATCGTCCAGATGCAACAACCGTGTGACAAGGCCCCAGCGTTCGGGAGTCCGCTCGACGTTGTCCGGATGAACCAGCTCCCCGATGGTCTTGTACGGACTGTAGCCGCTCAACGTCACCACGAACCCGCGCTTCTTCTCGGCGGCGGCCGCCGCGCCGCCGCCCCCGATCGGAGAATACTGGCTCCCGTACACCCTGGCCATTTCCTCTTCCATCATCATCAAGTACTCGTCTTCGTATTGCATATCCGTTGCGTCGCCGGGCCTTTGTGTCGCGCTGCCCATGCGCTGCAGCGCCGTGTTCCCGAATCGCGCCGACGGCAAATCATCCGAATAGTAAATCGAAATCCCCGTCACGAAAAGCTGCTTGCGCTCCTTACGGGGAATCCGCATCACCGCGTCGATGTCGCCCCTGGCGAACGCCTGATAGAGTCCCGCCTGCGCCGCGTTGTTCTTCTCGTTCGGAAGCACCGACAACAGCAACTGCTGAACGTTCGGTAGGGTGTCGCGATACTGGAAGGGCTTCATGTGCTTCTCGATAATCGCCTGCGACGCCACGCCGCGCTGCTGCTGCTGTTCCAGATTATTCGCCGCCTCGTTGGCCCGCGCGATGACCCGGTTAATGTCCTGCCGCAGCGGTTTGTTGCCCCGGTACAACACCCCATCCAGGATCGTCCGCCCCAGCGCCGCCACCGACGCCACCAGCAGAATACTCGCCGCGATCGTCAGCCATCGCGACTTGCCCGCCCAGGCCAGCGACCTCGCCACCGCCGACGGCAGCAGATTGCTGTTGATTTCGCCGTAACCGAGGGCCTGGACGCCGAGTCCGTACACAACGCCGAAGTCCGCCACGTTCGCCGTGAACTTGGCCGCCGGAACCGTCGGCGCCAGCGACAGCCGCTTGAACGCATCCGGCCGCTCCACCGGAATCTGCAGCGTCTGCTGGAGGTACTTCAACAGGCCCCGCAGCTTCGTCCCCCCCCCCATCGCAATCACCCGCGTCAGCTTCACGTTCGGATTGCTGCTCGTATAGAACCCCAGCGACCGCTGCACCTCGCCGGCCAGGTCCGTGAAGACCGGACGCATCGCCTGGAAGATCTGTCGGGCGTACTTGCTCACCGGCGCCGTGCGCTTGAGCTTCTCGGCCTTCATGAAACTGAGCTTGAACGTATCGGCGATGGCCCGCGTGAAGGCGTTTCCGCCGATCAGGATGCACCGTTGCCAGACCCCCGCCGGCGTACACACCACCAGGTCCGTGTTCTCGGCGCCTACATTCAGCAACACCACCGCCCGCTGCTCCGAGCTCATCAGGTCCGGCCGGTCGTACAGCAGATAGTTATACAGCGCCATCGGCGCCATCTGCACGTAGCCCACGCCGACATCCTCGTTCTCGAACGGCTCCATCGCCGCGTTGACCACCTCGTTCTTGATGGCGAAGATTCCGACCTTCCGCTCCGGTTCGTCATCGCCCGACATCATCTGGTACGACCACTGGACCTCGTTGATGTCGAACGGGATCTGCTGAACCGCCTCGAAGCGGACGATCTCGGGGATCTTGCGTTTGTCCACCGGTGGAAGCGTGACGAACCGGGCAAAGCTGTTCTGGCTCGGCACCGAGATAATCACGTCCGACTCGTACACCTCCGGATGCCGCTCGCCCAACTGCCGCAGGCTCAGGGCAATCAACTCATCGCGCTCGGCCGCGGCGATCCCGCTGCCGGACAGGATCTTCCCGTGTCGAATCACGTCGAAATCCTGCACCTGAATCACCTCGTTGACGACCGTCAAGTGCAGGGCCTTGAGCGAATTGTTCCCCAGGTCTATCGCCCAGACCGATTCGGATTCATACGCCATGACAAACCTCCACCAGTGCCTGCGTGGTAATCCCTGACCGTTCAGAAGAGGGGTCCGGACCACGGCCTAGGACCCCACACACACTATTATACCCGATCCATAGCCCCATAGCAACCGCCAAAACGCCACGAAACCGGCATTTGCACACCCTCAGACCCGCTTCAATACCCCTACAATCCCCCCACATCGGCCAATCCCCACGCCCCATCCCATACCTATACCCCAACCACCAACCGACAGTTCATCTGCGTTCGCGACCGTCCGACGGTTCACCGGGCGGAGGAACAAGAACCCGGACTTTTCCCTTCATCCTGGCCGGTTCGGGCGGTATACTCGCCCGCAATCGTGTTTTCTAACCAGGCCGATACCAGGTTTTGATTCTTGAACAAGGAGGCGCCCAATGAAAACCCGCATACTCCTGACCCTGGCCGCCCTGACCTTTGTCGGCTGCGACAGGGAGCCGGTCCCCTCCCAACCCCCCAGCAACAAGGAGACGACGCCCATGACCCTTGCGAAGCAGGAATTCGGCCGGACGCCCGACGGCCAGATCATCCACCTCTACACCCTCAAAAACCCCAGCGGCCTGACTGTCAGCGTCATCAACTACGGCGCCGTCATGGTCCACCTGATCGTCCCCGACCGCGACGGAAAGGCCGCCGACATCAACTGCGGCTACAACGACCTCGAGAGCTACCTCCAGCGGGGTGGCTTCTTCGGCGCCGTCGTCGGCCGGTACGCCAACCGTATCGGCAATGCCTCATTCACCCTTGACGGCGTCCAGTACAAGCTCGCCGCCAACAACGGCAAGAACCACATCCACGGCGGCACAAAGGGCTTCGACAAGGCCATCTGGACCGTCCTCGATGCCGCCGCCACCGATGCCGAGGCCTACGTCAAGATGAACTACATCAGCCCCGACGGCGAGGAAGGCTACCCCGGCAACCTCAATGTTACACTGACCTACACCCTGACCGCCGATAACCAGCTCAAACTCACTTACGAAGCCCTCACCGACAAGCCCACCATCGTCAACCTCACCAACCACAGCTACTACAACCTCGCCGGAGAGGGCAACGGCGACGTCCTGGCCCACGTGCTGACTCTCAACGCCGACAGCTACACCGTCGTTGACGACGGCCTGATCCCCACCGGCGAGATCGCCCCCGTGGCCGGCACCCCCCTGGATTTCACGCAGCCCCACCCCATTGGTGAGCGGATCGCCCAGACCGGCAATGGCTATGACCACAACTTCGTCATCCGCAACGGCGGCAAGGCCCTGACCCATTGCGCCACGGCCCACGACCCGGCCTCCGGGCGTGTCATGGAGGTCTGGACCACCGAACCCGGCGTCCAACTCTACACCGCCAACCACTTCAACGGCCGCACCACAGGCAAATCCGGCAAGCCCTACGTCAAGCACGGGGCCTTCTGCCTCGAGACACAGCATTATCCCGACTCGCCCAACAAACCGGACTTTCCCTCACCCATCCTGAGACCCGGCGGGCGGTATTACACCCAGACGGTGCATAAGTTCTACACAGAGTGACGGCAGATGATTTGCCGCAAGGCAGGGGTCGAGGCCGAACCAGCCCTATCGCGATCGCGGCGCGGGCGTCTTGCGCGTCCGGGTCCTGGCCTTGGGTTCGGTCTTGGTCTTGGCGGCGGTCTTGGTCTTGCCGCCTTCTCGACCGAGCAGGGCATCGGCCTGTTCGATGGTGGCGGGGGGCCACTGGCCGGCCGCTTGAAGCTCTCGCAGATGCTCAAGCTGTTTGATGCTGACGATGGTGCGGCACTTGGGAAAGCGCCCGCAACCCAGGAAGGGCCCGCGTTTGCTGCTGCGGATTACAAACTCCCCCTCCTTGCACTTGTGGCACTTGATTCCCGTCGGCTCGGCCGGCGGTTTGGGCGGCAGAGCATTACCCTCCTTGTCCAGACGCAGTGTGCCTTTGCAGTCCGGGTAGTCCTCGCACCCCAGAAAACTGCCGAACCGGCTGTTCTTGTGCACCATGTTCTTGCCGCACTGCGGGCACTTCTGGTCGCTCCGCAGGGTCTCGACCATCTTGCCGTCCTTGTCGCAGGGACAGGCGAACTTGCACTCGGGATACACCGAACAACTTAGAAACCGCCCGTTCCTGCCGAACCGATACACCAGTTTCGCCCCGCAATCGGGGCAGTCGTACTCGCTGGGGACCACTTCGCTCTTGGCGTGTTTCATCTGCTCCTGGGCCGTCTCCAGCCGCTGCTTGAACGGACCGTAAAACTCCCTCAGCACGCCCAGCCAGTCCAGGTGCTGCTCCTCGATCTTGTCGAGCTGCTCCTCCATGAATCGCGTGAACGCCACGTCCATGATCTGCGGAAAGTACTCGTTGAGCTTGTC
>DSDB01000336.1 GCA_011057845.1 Phycisphaerales bacterium
CGCTGACCCGCCGTTTGCCGTTGCCGCAGGCGTCGAACGAGCCCTGCCCCCCGGCCAGGTAACGCCGCCCCGATACTGGCCGTTGAAACCCTTCGCATCGCGCATTAGACTACGGCAATTGTTGCCAGTATTGCCGACCCCCAGTGCGGGACGCAGCGATATCCAACGGTGTGAAAGGAATGGCCATGTATTTAGTAAGGCGAATCGCCGCACAGATGCTGACTGCAACTTCCGTTGTCCTGGCGTGTGTTTCCTGCGAGCAAGGCCCATCCAGTACCCGCGGCACAAGAGCCAGGATCGCCGTGCCGGCCACCATCAGACCGGTGGACCTGACCTGCGAGTATCTCGTTGAACCCCTGGGCATTGACGTGGCTGGGCCGCGACTGAGCTGGAAGCTCGCGGCCGTCGATGACGACCACCGTGGTCTGGCGCAACGGGCCTATCATGTGCTCGTGGCCTCCGACCGGACGATACTGGCCCAGGACCGGGCGGACCTGTGGGATTCCGGCGTGGTTGAGTCCGACCGGAGCGTGCTCGTTGCCTACGAAGGCGCAGCGTTGAAATCCCGGATGCCGTGCTTCTGGAAGGTCCGCGTGCGGGACCATCTGAACCGCTGGTCCGGCTGGAGCGAGCCGACCCGCTGGACGATGGGCCTGCTCGATGCCGACGACTGGACGGGGCAATGGATCGGGGCCGACAAGGTCTACCAGAGGAAGCCCGGCTGGCCTCCGCCGGACAATGACGTGCCCGATCCCTGGCTGCGGAAGACCTTCACCCTTGCGGCCGAGCCCGGTGCGGCCTTCATCTGTGTCGCCTCCATCGGGTACCATGAACTCTATGTCAACGGTCGGCGGATCGGCAACGCGGTCCTGAGCCCCGCCGCCACCAATCACCGCAAACGGGCCCGCTACGTCACTTATGAGATTACCGACGCCCTGCAATCCGGCAAGAACGTCATTGCCCTGTGGCTGGGCGTCTCGTGGTCCATCTTCCCACACTACAAAACCGACGACCGTCCCAAGACACCGATGGTCATCGCCCGCGCCGACATCACGATGGCCAACGGCCAGACAGCGACCATCGTCACCGATGGGACCTGGAAGACCCACCCCAGTCCCAACACGCTGTTGGGTATCTGGGATTTCATGCACTTTGGCGGCGAGCTGTACGATGCCAACAAGGAGATGCCCGACTGGTGCACCGTGGACCTGGATGATTCCGATTGGGCGGCCGTCACTGTGTATGAGCCGAATCTGATCCTCTCGGCTGAGAGGGTCGAGCCAAACCGCCGGATTAAGAGGGTCTCGCCGACGACGATCGAAGACGCCGGGCAAGGCAAGTATCGCGTCGATCTGGGCGTCAACATGGTCGGATACCTCGAAGCCGACGTTGAGGGGCCGCCCGGGACGGTCGTCGAGTTCAAGTTCAGCGAACGTCCCGGCGAGGAGATGACCCACCGGCTGCACAGCCGCTATGTTATCGGCCCATCCGGCAAAGGCACCTTCCGCAGTCGGTTCAATTACTTCAGCGGGCGATGGATTCTGATCGAGGGTCTCGCTCGCGCGCCCCGGCCGCAGGAGATACGCTGCGACATGGTCCGCACCGACTACGACCGCACCGGACGATTCGAATGCTCCAACGAACTGCTCAACAACATCTACGATACGGTCCTTTGGACCTTCGAGAACCTGAGTCTCGGCGCCTATGTCGTGGATTGTCCGCAACGGGAACGCATGGGGTACGGCGGCGATGCCCATGCCACCACCGACTGCGGCCTGACCCACTACCGTCTCGGGGCCTTCTACACCAAATGGATCGAGGACTGGCGCGACTGCCAGAGCCCGGACGGCAACCTGCCATACACCGCCCCAACCTACTGGGGCGGAGGTGGCCCGGCATGGAGCGGCTACTGCATCACCCTGCCGGCCAAGGTATACGAACGCTACGGCGACGTCCGTATCCTCCAAGAGAACTTCCCGATGATGCAGAGGTGGCTGGCCTTCCTAGAGAGCCACGCCAAGAACGACATGCTCGTCCGCTGGGGCGGCGAGTGGGACTTCCTGGGCGACTGGCTCTGGCCTGGCGCCAAGGGCGTCAACGGCGATACCCGCGAGACGCTCTTCTTCAACAACTGCTACTGGGTTTACAACCTTCAGACGGCCGCCTCCATCGCGGAGGTTCTGGGCAAATCCGATGCCGTGGCGCAATACCGTCAACGAGCCGACCAGGTCCGAAAGGCCGTACACGCCGAGTTCTTCGATCCCAATGAAAAGACCTACGTCAACAGCTTCCAGGGCTATCTGGCGACGGCCTTGCTGGCGGGTGTCCCGCCTGAGGACGTGCGGACCGCCATTATACAGCGACTCGAGGACGAGATTCTCATCAAGCGCAACGGCCACGTTCATGCGGGCATCACGGCCGGGTACTTCCTGACCGAGATGCTGCTGAACCTCGACCGCCAGGACCTGCTGTTCACCATGGCCAACCAGCGGGACTACCCAGGTTGGGGCGATATGCTCGCCAAGGGGGCCACCACCTTCTGGGAGTCGTGGGATGGCGACAATTCGCTGCTGCACAGTTCGTATCTGTGGATCGGGCCGTGGTTCATCGAGGGCCTCGGCGGTATCAAGGTTGACCCGTCGCACCCCGGCATGCAGCACTTCATCATCAAGCCCGGCATCGTTGACCACGAGTCGCTGACCTGGGTCAATGCGAGCCATGAATCGCTCTACGGCCCCATTGAGAGCCGTTGGCGAATTGACGGCACCGCCTTCCACCTAGACGTCGTCATCCCGCCCAACACCACGGCGACGCTCTACCTGCCGGCCGACTCCATCGACGGGATCACGGAGAGTCAGGAGGCGGTTGTCTATACGGAGGGTCTCAAGAACTTCGGCCGCGGGCTGGGACAGGTCATTCTCGACCTGGCCTCCGGCAGGTACTCCTTCGAGTCACAGTACACCCACAACAAATGGATCGCCGGCTCCAATCCATGAGAAAGTGCCCCAATAAGTGGCAGACAGCGTGTCGTGCCAAGCGTGGCGCGGCTTTCGGCCGCAACAAGAAAGAATCCGCGTGTGCAACGAGTTGCACACCCTACACCTGGCGTCCTACACAGTACGTTGTTGAGAGTCGGACCTCTACGCAGGAGCTAACAATGCGACGATCGTCGCTCTGGATTCTGTCCCCGCTCGTCCTCGCCGCTGTGTGGCTTGCCGGCTGCGGCAAGTCCGGAGACCCGGACCGGATCACCATAGGACTGGCGGTACCGTCGCTATCACATCCGCTCTTCATCTATCTGAGGGACCACGTGATGGACGAGGCCGGGGCCCTCGGCGTCAAGGTCATCGCCGCCGACGCCCAGGACTCGGCGGCCCACCAGATGAGCGTCGTCGAGAACTTCATCGTGCGGGATGTTGACGGCGTTCTGATGTCGCCCATTGGGGCCGACGCCCTTGTGCCGGCCGTCGAGGCCCTGAACAAGGCCGCCATCCCCGTAGCCACCGTGGACCGCAAGGTTAATGGCGGCCGCGTCCTGGTCCATGTCGGTGCCGACAACATCGAAGGCGGCCGAGGGGGCGTTATCGGTACCTTCGTCGGGGCCCTGCTGATCGGCACGATTAACAACGGGATGAACCTGCTTGGAGTCTCGCCCTACTGGCAACTCGTCGCCAAAGGCGCCATTATCGTAGCGGCCGCCCTGCTCGACCGCCTGCGCGAACACTGACCCACAATACACCGGGGTAGCATCATGACGAACTCACACTCAAGACGCGACTTTCTCAAACACAGTCTGACAGTAGCATCCGCAGCCGAAATGGGCATCATTCTCTACCCGAGGACCGCACATGCCGCCGCCCCCGCAGACGACCCTACAACGCATCTGAAGCTCCCCTGGACCCGCACAATCAAGTGGGACAACGTCCTCGACATCACGACGATGCCGGGGACCGACTGGGCCGCCGACCACAAGTACCGCATCAACGACGGCGAGGGGCTCATGCACGAGAACCACTGCAATGCCCATATCAAGGACAGCCGCCTCGTGAACAACCGCGGAAACGCCTATCTCTCGCTCTACAAGACCGGCGGCATCCTCATCAAAGGCGACCCCGCCTCCAACAACGTCGTCAAAGGCAACGTCAACTCCGGCCCGGCCGCGCCCTTGAGAAACCAGGCCAACGCCACACTCCAAGATAACACTGGCTACCAGGTTCAGTCGTGACGTGCCCGACGTCGGACCATGCCGCGGAGTCTTTCGTCCGGCGGCCCGCCGTTTGAAACGCCTCACTCGCCGCGATTCGTTTGCAGCAGTTGGCCTGTCTTCTTGTCCCAGATGACCGTGCGGACCTTCATCCGGTGCTCACCGTGGCAATCCGTACATACAGGTTCACCATCACCCATCTTGATGGCCCCTTTCTCAACGGCCTTGCGAATCATCTCGGCCTTGATCTCATGGGCCTCGTGGCACCTCTTGCAGAAGGCTTCGATGGCGTCACGGGCGAACATCGCC
>DSDB01000682.1 GCA_011057845.1 Phycisphaerales bacterium
AAAGCGAGCTTCGGGGTTTTCCATTCGAAGTGGGTAGTCATTAGGATCACTCGGGCGGATCTATGCGTTGAATTTCTTGCCGGTCAGTTGTTCGTATGCCTCGATGTACTTGGCGCTGGTCTTGCGGACGATGTCGTCGGGCAGTTCGACGCCGGGGCCGGACTTGTTGAAGTGGATGCTCTCAAGGTAGTTTCGCACGAACTGCTTGTCGTAGCTTTCCTGGTCGCGGCCGGGGGCGTACTTGTCGGCGGGCCAGAACCGCGAGGAATCGGGGGTCAGGACCTCGTCGATGAGGATGATGGCGCCGTCTTTGGCGAGGCCCCACTCGAATTTGGTGTCGGCCAGGATGATGCCGCGGGTCTCGGCGTAACGGCCGGCCTTCTTGAATATCTCGATACTGCGGTCGCGGACGTATTCGGCACGGTCGCGGCCGATAGCCTCGGCGGCCCGCTCAAAAGAGACGTTTTCGTCGTGCAGGCCGCGTTCGGCCTTGGTGGCTGGGGTAAAGATGGGTTCGGGCAGCTTGTCGCATTGCCGCAGACCGGCCGGCAATCGGACCCCGCAGACGCTCTGACGGGTCTGATACTCCTTCCAGCCCGACCCGGCCAGGTAGCCGCGGACAACGCACTCGATGGGCAGCACCTCCACCTTCTGAACGAGCATACTGCGACCGGCGAGTTGGTCGGCGTGGTTGCGGAACGGGGCCGGGAAATCGGACACATCGTCGGTGATAACGTGGTGTTTGACCTGCCCGGAAAGGAAATCGAACCAGAATTTCGATATCTGCGTCAGGACTACCCCCTTGTACGGGATGCCGTTGGCCATGACCACGTCGAATGCACTGATGCGGTCGCTGGCGACGATAAGGAGCTTATCACCGAGGTCATAAATATCCCGGACCTTGCCGCGGGCCGGGGTCGTGGGCCCAATGTTCGTCTGGAGCACAATATCCATCAGGAATCCTTTCGTTTTGCCTTCACTTGAACGGTCCATGATAGACACGCCATCGGCCGGCGTCAAGTCCGACGCAGCCAGGCGGGTCGGGCTGCTGATGTATCAGCCCTCCCGGGCGATTCGCTGCTTGATATAGGCGCGGATGGACTGCGAGACGCGCTCGATTTGTTCGGTATGAGGCAGCAGGTCCATAATGCGGTCGAGCAGGCCCAGTTGGTCGATGCGGCGGACGGTGGCGGCGAAATGGATGTCGTAGACCCAGCCGAGCTGGATGACGATCATATCGCTGAGGGTTCGCAGGGTGCTGTAATCGGTTTGCCGGCCGGCAAGGACGTTCTCGACCACATGGGGCGAGCAGCGGGGCTCATCGGGCAGTTCGATCTCCAGTGGGAAACTCGCCGGGTCCTTCTTGTAGTTCGTGTAGTAGGCGGCCACGACACGGTAGACGTCAAGCTTATCGGCGTCGCGAATCATCTTCGCGAAGAACAACTCGTCGCCGGTCAGCTGCGGCGGGATAGCCAGCAAACCGTGGCAGCCGACGGCTTCTTCGATGATGCGAGCTTCGGCCGGGTCCAGGGCCTTAAGGACGTTGTGGCGGCCGATGATTTCGACGCCCAGAGGCCCGTGGGATACGCTGCGGGGGTCGCTGTAGGTGCGGTAGCGGGCAAACTGCTCGAAGCGACCGACGTCGTGGAGCAACCCGATGACGCGGGCAAGCTGCTTGCGGGCCGCGTCCAGCCCCAGGGCCCCGGCCAGGCGGACCATCTCTCCGCAGACCCGGCGGCTATGGTCCTCCTTCATTTTCCAGTTGGCGTTGGCGAACGTGTCGTCGTTGTAAAAACCGGTGACGTAGGCGTCGAACCACGACTCGATAGTATCGGCTTGTTGCTTTTGCATAGGAGCAGACTCTATCTCACCCGGCCCGAACACGCAAGGGATGGCATTGCCCATGGGCCCGGCGACGGCCCCGGGGCGAAAAAAAGGATGACAGACGCTTCAACCCGGGTTGTCAATCCGGTATAATAAGCCTGTAACAACGTGGCATGTAAATGACGGCATGGCGATTTGGAGGCTCAACGGATGCCCACCGCGAAGGACATCATCGTCAGGAAACCCACCGATATGGAAACGGCCGAGTGTATGAAATGGCCGATTTGGCAATGTGAACCAAGCACGTTTGACTGGGCGTACACCGAGAAGGAAACGTGCCTCATTCTGCAGGGCAAGGTAACGGTCAGCGACGGCAAGGACTCGGTGAATTTCGGGCCGGGCGATCTGGTGGTCTTTCCCGAGGACCTGGAATGCACGTGGGAGGTCGCCGAGGCCGTCAAAAAACACTACCACTTCGGCTGATGCGGGCCGACGACGGCGGTCTTCTCCGCGGGTATCGCCCAAGCAAGCTATTCGGAAAGGAGCGGCGTATGAGCAGGTTGAAGGCGTTCACGCTCATTGAACTGCTTGTGGTCATCGCGATTATCGCCGTTCTGATGGCCATTCTCATGCCGGCGCTGCAAAGGGCCAGGGAGCAGGGTCAGCGGGCCGCCTGCATGGGGAACCTGCGGCAGTTGATCCTGGCCTGGTCGATGTACGCCGACGAGAACAATGAGCGCATCGTCAACGGCGCCACCGGCTACAGCAATCAGAACATGACCTGGGCGGACCATCGGGGGGAGCTGGCGTGGGTCGATCAGTTTTCGGCTACGGACTCGGCGGTCACGCTGCAAGGCATCCGCAACGGGGCCTTGTGGCCTTATGTCAAGGATGAGGCCGTCTACTGCTGCCCCACGGGGCGACGCGGCGAGGTGCTGACGTACTCGATTATGTTCAGCATGAACGCCGTGGGCCATCCCAGCGAGGGGGTGCAGCAGAAGGGGCTGTTCATCAAACTGCGGACGGACATCCACAACCCGGCCCCGGCGTATCGGCTGGTGTTCATCGACGAGGGATATATGTCGCCGGATGGGTTCGCCGTTCACTACAACCAGCAGCAGTGGTGGGATGACCCGCCGGTTCGCCACGGCGATGGAACGAACGTGGCCTTTGCCGATGGTCATGCCGACTACTGGAAATGGAGTGCGATCGAGACCATAAAGGAAGGCCGGGCACGGCAGGACTCGGCGCCCCAGCGATGGACGCCCACAACGCCGGAGGGCTTGGAAGACCTGCACCGGATGCAGATGGGTTGCTGGGGCCGGCTGGGGTATTAGCGCGACTCAAGACCCACGGTGCATGACCGGCCGTCGAGACGTCTTGAACCCTACCTTTGCGTTCTCGGCGATCTCTGCGGTGCAAGCCGACCAGCCGTGTAGCGGATGGAGTTGGCGACGATGGCGCGGAGGTTCTCGTTGGCGTAGGCCTTGCCGTCGTGGCCGAGCATCAGGCCCACGACGCGGGCGTTGGCGTAACGCCGCGTCCAGCCGACCGTCGGGTCGCTGTCGGGGTGGTCGGTCGTCAGAAAGACGCGGTTGTCCGGCTCAAAACTGACGCCCTTGTAGCCCTCATCGTGAATCTGGAAGTCGCTCAGGCCCCGCGTGATGGGGTTCCTCTGGGACGCAATCGTGCAGTTCATGTCGATGTCGTGCTTGTAGGTGCTGCCGGGAACCTGGACACCGTCTACCTCGGCGGCCTTGAGATTGTACCTGGCGCCGATGATCTTCTTGTACTCGGACCATTCCTGGAAGGCCCCCATATTGTGGTGGAAGGCAACCAGGCCCACGCCGTTCTCCAGCAGTTTGAGCAGATTGGCGCGGCGTTTCTCGGAGATGTTCTGGGTCATGTTGTAGCAGACCAGGACGTCGAAGTCCCACTTGGAAATATCCTCGAACACCTCGCTGTGGTCCTTCTGCTCGCATTCCATGTACTCGATGTCGTCGTAGCCTTCGAAGAGTTTGAAGAAGTGGTCGCGCTCGAAGTCATGGCCGCCCGTAAGCACGCCGACGCGGATCTTCTCGCGGGCGTCGTCCGGCAGGGGCTTGATCGCCACGGACTTGTAGTAGACAACGCTCTTGGGGTCATGGCCCTGGAGACAGAGGGTCCCGGCGCTGAGTTTGCGGCCGGCATTGCTGTTGCTGACCGATTCGGGCTCGTTATACATGACCGTCGTCGTGTCGTTGACCTTGACGATGATCTGTCTGCCACGGACGATGATGTGCTGTGTGAACCATTCGCCGTCCCTGGCAGGGCTGTGGTTCATGACGTCCCGGATGTTGTAGAGGCCGCCGGTCTTCTTGGGGTCGCTGTGGGTGTTGTTGACCTGGACTTCGTAGCCTTTGGCGGGCCAGTCGGTCTCCTGATACGCCGTGGCGAAGTACATCCCGGAGTTGCTGCCCGGCTCGGTCTTGATGACGCACTTGAATTCGAAGTTCTTGAACTGGGCGTTGTTGACGGGCCCGACGTAGAACAGGTGGCTTCGCGGACCATGCGTAATCAGCAGGCCGTCCTTCACCGACCAGGTGCCCTTGTTCTCGCTGGCCCTCCAGCCGGCCAGGTCCTTGCCGTTGAACAGGGAAATCCAGCCCTCGTCCGCCTCCTGCGCCCAGGC
>DSDB01000620.1 GCA_011057845.1 Phycisphaerales bacterium
CGACGTGTAGTACATCGCCCGCCCGATGCTGTGGTGGCAGCGGTGCATCGTATGCACGTAATGTCGGTCCTTTGCAAACTCCGCCTTGAATCTGTGAATATAGTGTATGGTGTCATCCACCGCAATACCTACACTGATAGCGGCGATGGTGATCGTCATCATATCCAGCGGGATGTTCAACCACCCCATCACCCCCAGCACCGTCGCCACCGGCAGGATGTTCGGAACCATCGCCAGCGCCGCGACTCTGGCCGACCGGAACAGCACCCAGAACGCCCCGGACAGTACTAATACCGTGATTCCCAGTGTCAGGATCTGCGACCTGAACAGACTCTGCAGCATGTTGTTGTACAGCACCAACAGTCCCGCCAGCCGGATCTCGCCCGCGTGGAATCCCAGTTTCCCGTGCAAATCCGCATCCATCCGCTTGAGCAGGGCATCCCGTCGCAGCGTCGGCTCGGAATCCCGAACCCGCACCCAGAAGCGCGCCTCCCCATGTTCCACGGATACATACGGCCGGATCAGTATGTCGCGAAACTCATCGGGCGTCTCATTATACAGCAATGCCAGTTCCAGACTGTCCAGCGGCCCGCCCTTGATCTTCTCAATGACCTCCACCAGGGTCGCCAGCGATATCACCTTGCCGGTTTCCTTCACCGATTCCAGGTACTCGTGGACCTGCTTGATGCGCCGGACCTTCTCGGCCGTGAACCAGTATTTCGCCGCCCCGGCCGCCTCATCCAGATCGCTGAACGTGTCGAAATCGTCCACCTCCCCAGGTGGCACGGGCATCTTGCCCGTGTCCGTTGGCGCTCCGCTATCGTCCTTCGCAGCCACGCCCCCACCGAAATCCACAATCACATCCAGCGGCGTGGTTCCCCCCAATTGCTGGTCGATCACCTTCATGCCCCGGTAAATTTCCGTGGTATCCTTAAAATAGTCGATGAAGCAGTTCTCCGCCCGCAGCCGCAGCATCCCGGCTACGCTGCCGATTATCATCGCCGCCCCGACCAGCAGAATCAACTTCCCATGACGTTCCGTGAGACCCGCCAGGGCCCCCGTCAGCGACGTATGCCACCAGGAGCACCTCGCCGGCCGGTCCTTGCCCAGCAACTCCAGCACCGTCGGAAACAGCAGGAAGCTCACCACCAGCGATATCAGCAGCGCCGCCGTCATCATCCACCCGAACATGATGACCGGCAGTATGTTGCAGAAAATCAACGACCCGAAGCCGGCCACCGTCGTCAGCACCGCATACAGGCACGGCCGCCACTTCAGCCGGACGGTATCGAGCACCAACCGCCGCTGGTCCGCCCGCGGATACTCCTCCAGCCGCTCACGATACCGCACCACCAGATGGATCCCTATCGACATGGTCAGGACCAGTTGCAGGGAGATGAAGTTCGACGAGATCACCGTCACCTCCCAGCCCAGCAGGCCCAACAACCCGGTCGTGCAGATCACCGACGCCACGCAGCAGGCTACCGGGATCGCCACCCAGCGAAGCCGCTGGAATATCAGCCCCAGCGTCGCCACCATGAACACGAGCACGCCCGCCCCGAAGACCCTCAGGTCCCCCTTGATATACGAAATCAGGTCGTCGGCGATCATGCTCACGCCGCCGAGAAACAGCTCCGCCTGCCCGCGGTAGCGGTCCATGATCCCGCGAATCGCGGCGATATCCTCATGCCGCTGGGCCCGTGAGAGGTCCTTCTGCCGACGAAACGCCTTCTCCACCTGCTCCAATTCCTCCCGTTTGAGCGTCGTAAGCGTGCCGGCCTCGGCCTTGTCCAGCAACGCATTGCGCCGCAGACGCAGGTCGCTGTAGGCCGTGTCCGGCTCGAAGAGTATCAGCAGGCCCGCCGTCCGGCCGTCTTCGCTGAGCAGGAGGTTGCGGTACAGCGGGCTGCTCGACAGCTCGCGCCGCGCCGCCTGGCGGTCCACATCCTCCAACTCCAGGCTGCGCAGTTGCTTCGTCAGATCCCCCAGCGAAATCGGCGGACTCTCCATGAGCGGCACATCCAGCAGCGTCCGAACCGACTGCACCCGCTCCAGGGCCCGCAGCTCATCCCGAAGCTGCTTGAGGGCCTCCAGCATTGCATCGCTGAACAGGTCCTCGGACGGGCGGAACGTCACAACGAGGTAGTCGCTCTGCCCGAACCGCTCGACCACCTGCCGCGCATAGAGCAGGTCCTCGTCGCCCTCCAGCACTAGCGTCTCGGCCGAGGCATCCAGCCGGAACTTCCTCGCCTGCCAGCCGAGCAACGCCACCACCGCCAAGACCAGCACAATAAACACCCCCGGCCGGCGCAGCACCACCCGGTCAAAAAACCGCCCCACCAGACCATCCAGTCTTTCTTCGTCAACCATGGGGAATTGCAGACCGTCCGGTACGCTTCACCGGCTATTTCTTTTCCGTGGGCTCGGCCAGCCGCGCCAGCAGCTCCTGGACCGTGCCCCGCCGCAGGATGTCGTCGAACTGGGAGCGATACGTCAGCAGGATGCTCACCCCCTGGATCTCCACGTCGTACACCATCCACTTTTTTTCGACGTTGCGCAGCTTATAGACGATTGCGTACTTACGGTCGCCCGTGAGCAGTTCCGTCGGCACATCGACTGTGCCGTTGGGCTGTTTGACGGCCTGCTTGAATGTAATCGTCTCGTCTTTATACAGGCTGATCATCTGGCGGTATCGGGTCTTCAGCCGCTCCGTGAACAGCCGGATGTACTCGGTCTGCTGGGCCTCGCTGAGCGTGGGCCAATGGGTGCGGCCCAGGGCCAGCTTGCCCATCAGCGCAAAATCGAACGCCGGGGTCACCGCCCGGGCGATCCGGTCGGCCTTGGCCTGCTCATCGAGGTCCTCATTCTTCAGGATGCTCATCACAACATCCCATTTCACCTGGACGAGTTGCCCAGGGTCGTTGGGATAATTCGGGTCATTCGGCTCGGCGGCCGTCCTTGCCTCATCCGCCGCCTCCGGCAGGGCGGTGTTCGCCCCCCCGAACAGCCCCGACGTTGCCACCAAGCCCGCCCCAATCGCCGCCAGAAATATCGTCCATCGCATCGTTGCACCCCAAAAAACACGGCCCGGCACCATTGATATCCGCCCCATTTTAAGCCATGACGGACGGCTCGTAAACCCAAAATCGCCAATCGCATCCTGCGTCCCACCCGTAAAAGCCCCGCCGCAACACAGGACGCCAGACAGGCCTCGAATCATGCATGAATTCCCCCACCAGGGGTTGCATGTCCAGTTCGATCGCCGCACCGCCTGGCCGATGCGCGAAATCACACAGGACCGACACGAGGCGGCAACTTGTCCGGAGTCTGCGATTCGGGGCCGGGGCCGCCGGAGCCAATCCAATACAGTTGGACGGCGGCGCCGATGATGGCCATGAAGAGGACCGTTGAGAACAGAATCATGGACATGAGCAGCGCCGATGGCTGGGCGACACCGTAGAGTTGCAATGCCCCAATAAGCGTAACTTCCCGAACCCCAAGATTCGCCAGCGAAATCGGCAATCTCCCGAGGACGTACACAAGCGCACACAGCCAGGCCAGGGTCCCCATGGGGACGTCAATGTCGGCGGCGGCCGCGGCGACGATATAAAGCAGGATACCCAGACCCACGTGGCCGCCTATCGTCAGTAACGCGCTGACGGCGTGGAACCTCCAGCCGGCCGTCTGAAACGTGGAGAGTTGATCGAGAACGAGGTCGCCTTTGCTTCGCAGGGCGCCGGGCAGGATGGTTGTCAGCCGTTTCAAGGTCCCGACGATGTGTCGGCCCGTTCGTGGGTGAATCATCAGCAGGCACACAACCGCCGTCAGCAGAAAAAACATTCCCGACAGGAAAGGCAGTACGCCGCGCAGACCGGACCGATCGGTAAGGAGCGTCACGGGATTGGCGATGAGCAACGCGAGATATCCGGCGCAGAGCATGATGACAAAAATGGAGACCTGGTTGTACACCATGGCGCTGAGCACGTTGGCCCCCTTGCCGGTTTCCTTCTTGAGGACGTACCACTTGACGCCGGTGCTGAGGAATCCGGGCAGAATAAGACTATAGAGGACCGTCAAGGCACTGACGGCGAAGAGGGTGGACAGGCTCACATGGCACCGTTGCTGCCTGAGAACCAGTCGCATCTTCCAGGCGTTGACCCAGAAGATTCCGACAGTGACCGCCCAGGACGCGAAAAGAAAACGCAATCGAACGATGGCGAAGGTCCGGGCAAATTCCCCGAGACCCACTCGGGCGAAAACAAACGTGAGCAATGCCGCGGTGATGACAACCCGCAACAGGAGTTTCAGCAGTCGGGTCCGCGCAGGAGTCATGGGGCGTCGACGAATGGACCGGGTTTTTGGGCAATGACCCATACCTTTCTCAGGAGGGCCAGTTGCATCTTATAGAGTTTGAAAAAGACTCTGTTTCGGCGAACGTACGCGCTGAGAGCGCCAAACGGCAACCTCGAAACAAATGCCGTGGAGAGCAG
>DSDB01000425.1 GCA_011057845.1 Phycisphaerales bacterium
CGCCAGTAATCGGGCGACCCCTCCCAGTGGTCAGGCCCGGTCGGAATCAGACGTATCCCGTGCTCGCGGGCGATCCGCACCATTGCATCGAGCTTGCCCAGGGCCGCCTCCTCGACCTTGTCTTCGTTCGGCTGGAAACCGGCAGCGGTCAGGAATACCCGCGCACAGTTCACCCCCAGGCTCTGCATGACACCAAAGTGTGTCCGAACCCGCCCCTCATCGAACTGCCGCCACAGCTTCGGGGCCCAGCCGGTATTGGGGTCGTAGTAGTTCGTCCCGAATGGAACCCACGGCTTGCGCGAGTCCCGCTCCATAAATCCCGCCCCGTCCGGCCGAACAACAATCAGCTCCATGCCACCGGTCGGACGCGCTGCCCATAGCATCACAACGGTCAGTACGCCTATCAGAGACTGTTTCATCGGCGGCCCCTCAGAATGCGCTCCACAGATACATCAACTCCGGCCGCGACAACTCGTGAATCAACATCTTATCCACCTTCAGCGACATCGACTCCTGCCCCCGCAGAAGCGCCGACATCGTAAACGGCCGCCGGTACTCCACCACCCGCACCTCCTTGACCTTGGCCATCGACTTGACGACGTCTATCGCGTCATCCAGATACCCAACCCGGTCGATCAGTTTCTCGGCCAGAGCCAACTCGGCCGTATAGATACTGCCATCGGCCAGCTTACGGACCTCCGGTTCGGCGAGAACACCCTTGCGTCCATCGATCACCACCTGGACAAAACGCTCGTAGGCCGGCGTAATCAGACGCTCTTGCAGGTACTGCCGCTGTTCCTCGGTCGGCACGCGAAACGAACTGGGCCAGTCTTTCTTTTCGCCGCCGGTCACCACCACGGGCACAATGCCCAGCTTGTCCTCGAGCAGTTCCTGCATGGCGAAATACCAACTGATCACCCCGATTGAGCCGGTAATCGTCGTCGGCTCGGCAATAATCTTCTCGCACGCGACGGATGCGTAGTACCCGCCCGATGCCGCCAGAGCCTCCATGAAGGCCACCACCGGCTTGGAGCATTCCTTGCGGAACATCCGAATCTCATTGTAAATGCGGTCGCTGGCCGCAATCGTCCCGCCCGGCGAATTCACGCGGATGATGACGCCCTTGACCGCCTTGTCCTTCCTGGCCGCCTCGATCTGCCGGTGGAAGTAGTCGGCCTGGTCGCCCGCAATCATCCCCGCAATCGAAACAACGGCGATCTTGTTCGAGGCAGGACCCTGCCGCACCACCGCCTCATCCACCATCGACCGAGAACTGGCGGAAAACACGGCGACAACGGCGAACACGACCGCCAGCAACATCGCGTTGGCCAACATTGACAGGCCCAGGACGATGCCAAAAAAGATCTTCCATCCGGCGCCGCTGCGACGGGTCGGTGGGACTGGGGCATAAGGCATCTGCCCGCCGGGCGGCGTAAAGGGCATTTGTGGAAGGCCGGGCGTGTTGGGGTCGCTGCAATGAGTATCCATGATGGGTTCCTTTCACAGGTTCCTGATCACCGGCCATTGTAGGACCTGCTTTGGGTCGCTGTCAACCTTGACGGCAATACCGGCCGGTTCACCCCACCCGCCGTGCCAGAGGCCCTATCGCCTGGAAGGTCAGGTCAATCAGCCGTTCGCCTTCCGGCGGCATATTCGGCGACCAGATATGCCGCAGGATGGCCGCCAGTTGCGGCCGCTTCAGCGTCCGCCAGTCGCCTGCTCGCAGGTCCTTGGGCAGGCCGCACGCCTCGGCCTCGCTCAACACACGGGCCACGGCCGCCAGCGCGCCCAGCGCCATGTTGCGGGGCTCGACCCCGTATTCCAGCGCCAGTTGCATCGTGCCGAAGATGCGATCGCTCGGCCCCAGTTTCCGCACCACATCCCGCCCCGCGCGGGCCACGGTATCGGCCAACCACGGATTGGTCATCCGGTCCAGCAGGTCCGCCGCGTAATCCCGATAGCCCGATTCAGTGAACAGCTCATCCCCCAGGCTAGCGTACTTCTTCACCAGGGCCCCGCCGCTTTCCTTCAGGAATGCGTCGCGGGCCACGCCCATCAGGCTGGCGTCATCCTTCAGGTCGGTCATCCCCTCATAACCCTTCAAGGCCCCCAGATACGCCAGCAGGGCATGGATGGCATTGTGCCCATAGAGCTTGGCCTCCTCGAAGGGCAGCAGGTCGTCCTTCTCGGCGAAGACATCGATCCCCGGCGCAAAGCCGTCGATCCTCGTGCGCGTAACGAGAATGCGGTTGAACGCCTCCACCAGGAACGCTCGATCCAGCCCCGGCGCGATGGGTGTCAGCCCCAGCCGTTCGATCTCCGCGGCATCGGTCACCACGCGGCTCATCTTGCCGATAACCGTGTTGAGGCACTGAACGGCCCTGCCGAACGAACCATGCATCCGGCGCCGCAACGAGGCCGACAGTATCTCGGCCGCGTGGTTGTTGTTCTCAGCGGTGTAGATGACGGTCGCCGGCGCGGAATCGGCGGCGACGGCATCGGTGATCAGGGCCGATACGCTGTCGTGGCCGCCCGCCTCGTAGAAACTCACCGAGGGTAGCGATGTGACGATCTCCGTCGATTGCTCCAGGGCTTCAACCAACCGCCGTCGCTCGTCGGGTTCGCGTGGATTAAGCAGCTCGACGGCGTCGATCCGCACCGTCTCAATGCCGTCCGATCCGGCGATATTGACGTGGTAGCTGCCGCCAGCCTCGCGGACAGCCTGGACGAGCGCCGCGTCGATCTCGGCGATTACCATCCGCCCGAAACGCCCGCTGTCGAACGCCTCCTTGACGAAGAGCCCGCCCTGAATCGGCCCGAACCCAAAGCCCGTGAGTGTATGCTCGGTCATATCCGTCAGTCCGCCGAGCGAGCAAAACCTTCGACCCGCGATGTATCGGTCAGCATCTCCATCTCGAGTTCATACGTGCGGCTTTCGCCCGGCACGAGATGAATCAGCGTCTCCTGCTTGCGTGCGGCGGCCTGGCCGATCGGTGGATTCGTGCCCGGTTCCAGCGCCGTCACATACTCGCCCGGTCCCCAGTGCTGCCAGTTGCTGATCCATGGAAGCTGCTTCTTTTTGTACCGCATCACCAGCGCCAGGCCGAGCTTGTGGTTGGCCAGTCCCGCCGTGCATACCCCCGCCTTGTCGGCCGACGCATCGATGAACGCACAGCCCTCGCCGCCGTCGCGATGGCTCTCCAGCGGCGCCGAACACTTGCGGTAGTTGCGCTTGTCGTTGAACACTGCATCATCCATCTCCAGTCCGCGGCTTACCCACTTGCCCCCGCAGACGATATCGACGCCCTCATCCGCCAGCGGATACCCGAAATTGCAGTGATACAACAGCATGTGCGGCGTCGGCGTATTGCCGCGATTGGTCACGATATCGCAGACCTTCAGCACCGGCTCTCCCAGCCTGCCGCGGATCGTCCGGCGCAGCTCAACATTCGGCCCGAAAACCCGCGATTGGCGAACGCATGCCGTGATACTCATGTCCAGCCGCCCGGCCCGGATGTCCGGCTGGACGATGGACTCAATTTCCGCGGCTGTGTTGCTGATCCGCCCGTGCAGACCGCGCTGGCCGTACTCATCGGACTCCGGCCCGCCGATATGGGTCAGCCCGCATGTCGTCAGCAGGCCGCCCGCGAACGTCCACAGCCACTCAAGGCCCATGTTGGCATCGGGCCGCACCGCCGTGATGCCCCCGTGGCTGATCCACGCCAGGCTGTGCTCGTTGAAGAACGCATCGACGATGTCCAGCCCCCGGTCGATGACCACCTTGTACCGCAGCCCCGTCCCCGTGTTGACCCACGCAATCCGCGTGCCCCGGCCCGGCCCGTTGTCCAGCACCGATGTCTCGATGCCGCCGATCTGCGCCGAATTGCCCACCTTGCTCAGCCAGTCCGCCTGTATTGTCTTTTTCGCCATATTTTGTCCTCGTGAAACTGTCCTCGTTCTTATCCCAGTGCCGCCTGCAATACCTCAAACGTCGAATACGTCGCCCCGCCGCGAACGATCCGCAGCATCGTCTCGTAGGGCTTGATGTTCCCGTAGCGGTCGCCCAACGGCGCCTTGATGTACAGCGATGCGAAGAGGTTGCCCATCTGCACCGCCTCCGCGAAGTTGATCGACCCCTTGCGGAAGTCGTCCAGATGCACGGCCAGATACGTAATCAAACCGGCCCGGAACGAATCACCCGCCCCCACCAGGTCCACGACCTCGCCGGCCATGAACTTCGACTCGACCTTGTTGGGCCCGTCCGCGTGGGAATCCGGGCACAGGTGCCGCTCAAAGGCCCCATCGCTGACCGTCACGCCGAACAGCCGCGTCCGTCCGTCGCTGCGCCAGAACCGCCGGGTCAGGAAATGCAATCCGTGGGCGACATTCTCATTGGCCTCGTAATCGCGCCACACCCGCCCCGGCGCCAGGGTGTTCTCAATCAGCTTGGCCTCATCACAGGACGTGAAGAACACGTCCACCTC
>DSDB01000149.1 GCA_011057845.1 Phycisphaerales bacterium
GCACGGAAGAAGCCGGATTATCATTCGGCCGAGCGACGATGTTTCCATATCTTCGCGATGGATGCGGATGGGTCGAACCTGCGGCAGTTGACGCAAGGGCCGGAGGATGACTTTGACCCGTGCCCGTTGCCCGGCGGGGATATCGCGTTCATGTCGACGCGGCGAGGGGGCTTTGCGCGGTGCAACAATCCGTGGGAACCGATTCCGACGTATACGCTGCACCGTTGCGGCCCGGCGGGCGAGGCGGTAAGGACGCTGTCGTTTCACGAGACGTGCGAGTGGCACCCCTCGGTACTGGCCGATGGACGGATAGCCTACATCCGGTGGGACTATGTGGACCGCTCGGCCGCCAATTATCATGGGATATGGCTGAGCAATCCGGATGGGACGAACCCGGCGATTCTGTGGGGCAATTACACGCAGCGGATCAATGCGTGTTTCCAGCCTCATGCGATTCCGGGCTCCAACAAGGTGGCGTTTATCGCCGGGGCGCATCATGCGGACGTGGGCGGGTCGCTGGTCGTCGTGGACCCGACGAAGGTAACGCTCGACCCCGACAGCGGCGAGGATGACTTTGGGGCGATTGAGGTGCTGACGCCGGAGGTTTGCTTCCCGGAGGCGCCCGGCTGGCCGAAGAGTTACTTTCACAGCCCGTGGCCGCTGTCGGAGGACTTCTACCTGATTTCGTTCAGCTTTGATCCGCTGCCGGGCATGGGCTCGCGGGTCAACGAGGATACGAAGACGGGGCTGTACTACTTTGACCGGTTCGGCAATCTCGAACTGCTGTACCGCGATGAGGCGATTTCGTCGATGTACCCGCTTCCGCTGGCGGCCCGGCCGGTTCCGCCGGTCATCCCCCCTACCACGGACCCGACTATGGGCGACGAGGGCGAGTTCGTGCTGGCGGATGTCATGCGGAGCCATTTTCCCATGCCGGCCGACCGCCCGATCACGCAGTTGCGGATATTCCAGATACTGCCGAAGATCGGTAATCACATCGCCAACCAGCCGCGGATCGGCCACGCCAACGCCGAGAACGCGAGGATGCTGCTTGGGACGGTCCCGGTGGAGGCCGATGGGTCGGCGTATTTCCGCGTGCCCGCCCGCAAACTGATCTATTTCCAGGCGGTGGATGCCGCCGGCCGGGCCGTGCAGACCATGCGAAGCGGGACCTACCTCCAGCCGGGTGAACGCAGAAGTTGCGTCGGCTGTCACGAGCGGCGGTCGGAGACCGTCGAGAATACCGCCAATCTACTTGCTCTCAAACGCGCGGCGTCGGCGATTGAGCCGGGCCCGGACGGGACCCTGCCCTACAACTTCCAGCGGCTCGTCCAGCCGGTGCTCGTGCACAACTGCCTGGCCTGCCATGACGGCAAGGAAGGGTCCGGCAAGAGCGCGATCAACCTCAGCGATGAGCCGGTCGGGGAGTTCACGCAGGCGTATCGCAATCTGCGGCCGTACCTGCGGTGGTATGAATGGGGCGGGGCAAGCATCACGGAGATCGGCACGCGGCCAGGTCGCCAGGGCGCCGACGAGAGCCCCCTGCTGAAGATCATCGCGGACGAGACCCACGCGCCGCACATCCGGCTGAGCGACGAAGACCGGATGCGGTTAATCGTCTGGCTCGACGGCAACGTCCCGTTCTACGGAACTTATGACGAGCAGGAACAGGTCGCACAGAAAGAAGGTAGACTCATCGACCCGCCACCGATTCAGTGACGCACGGCGCCGGTATCCCGCGTTCCTGTCACGCGCCAATGCGCCTCGATCGTATCGGCGGACAGATCAGCGCCGCAATCCCATTCGACGAAGTACCCGCCGTTTGAGACCTTTTCAAATACTTTGGGGTCCCGAAGCTGTTCAAACGCTTCGTATTCGAGATAATCGCTGACGTCGAAAATCCCCTCGCGACCGTCGTCCGCAACGATGGACAGTACCCAATTCGATTGGGGATGCAGTTCCACGATCCTCATCCGTCAAGCCCTTTAATCGGGAACAGCTTCCTACCGCTGGCAGCCAAGTTCCAGTCCGCGAGGAGGTCTTCCTGGTGAATCTCGATCCACGCCACGACGAGCTTGTGCTTGTTCGGCGGCAACTCACCGGCCAGAACGGCTCCGTCGGGGATCGAGTACACGGTGACCTGGCCCTGGTACTCGGCGTGGATATGTGGCATGTGATGCTTCTCGACATCCCGGAAGAACATCCGAATCAGAATCCCGTAGAACATGGAAATAGTCGGCATTCCGTTGGCTCCTTCTGTATACCGTTTTGCGTATTTGCCCTGGACGCCTTCGTTGAAGTCATACTCTTCAAGCATGTCGGGATCTTTTGGCATTCTTTTCATAGTGCTCTAATAGCAAGTCGGATAATAACGCTCGGGACTGGCGAACGCAAGCAAATCCGACAGGAAACACCGCCCGGCCGTTCTATTGGTTCTGCTTCGGGAGTTGGCGGCGGGTTTGGGTCAGGGCAATCTGGAGTTCCTGGGGGCTGAGCAGGAGGTTGCGGCCGTTGAGCAGGAGGACGCCGCACTTGCCGTCGTGGACGGGTTCCTTCTCATAGACCAGGACGTTCTCGCCGCGCATATCGGGCCGCTGGCCGGGGATGTAGATGTAGGACTGATGGTCGCCGGCCGGGCAACGCAGGATGCGGGAGTCGCCCGTCCATTCGGCCAGCGTCTCGAGGGAATCGGGGAAGGTCTCGTTCGTCAGCGTGTACATCTGGATGTTCTGGCCGATGACGTGCAGCGTGTTCTGGCATTCGACGGTCTCGGCGTTGTACTTGGTCTGAACCATGGCGTCGGTGTACTGCTGGCCCGCCTCGCCGAGACTCTTGATGACCCACCAGATGCCGAAGCCGAACAGACCGACGAACAGCAGGATGACAAAAAGGTTCACAAGCCCGCGAAAGTCGATTTCGCCCGGCCGGGCGGGCCAACGCCCCATTCGGCTGCGCCGCTGCCCGACTTGATGGCGCAGGTCTGAGTCCCTCTTCACCACATGAGCGTGTTCGCCGATGTCCATGATGACCCCTTGCCTTCCTTGAACGTCGATTGTGCAGGTCTGAGCCGGTTCCGGCGTCTGTGAGCTCGGACGCCCGATGGCGGCATGGCAGGCCGATGTGGCTTTATCATTGCGTTCTTACAATAATAGGCGATACGCAGGCGGCCGTCAACGGGGATGGACATCTTTGTAGTCGGCACAGTATTGCTTGCGTTGGCAGCGGCCGCAGTGGTCGCCTCGCCAGACGGTGTCGAACTGCTCCATGACCTTGTCCACGATTTTGGGCTGGTCGGTGATGATGGCGGATTCGAAATTGCGGCGGTGCTCGCTCTTGGCCCCCATGCCGGCCCCGGTGAGGTTGGCGCTGCCGGTATACGCGAAGGTGGCGTCCACGACGACGGATTTGAAGTGGACGCGGGGGCAGAGGATGCGTTCGAGGCCGGTCAGGAGGTTTGGATATTTGTCGAAGTCGCGGCGGAAGGCGGGGCCAGGCTCCTTGGCATGGAGCAGGCGGATTTCCACGCGGCGGGCGGCCAGATCGCTGAGCGTCTCCAGAAACGGGACCATCCGGCCGGACTTGCCGACGTGCAGGTCCTTGATGTCGGCCGTGGCGATCCAGACGAAACGCCGGGCCTTTGGGATCGCGGTGCATATCACGCGGTCGTAAATCGCTCTGTCGGCGATGAAATCGAGCATGGTTCAGGTCCGCTGTTCGTTGCCCAGCGAAGTCTCCACCTCCAACACCTGCCCGCCCGTCAAACGCCGCCCGGCCCGGAAGTCCCCAATAATCCCCCCCGCATTCCATACCGGCCAGACCGCCCCCGTCTGATAGCCATCCGGCGTGTACCGCTGGTCCCCGGCCGCCAGCGACCACACCCATGGCCCTCGATCAATCTCAAACCGCTCAACCACCCCGGCCGGCAGCGGCCCGCCACACGCGCCACAGGCCAGGAGCCATGTGGCCGGCAGAACACACCAGACAAGACAGCGGGTCATACACATCCGTACACCTTCACTGGCCTCCCGCACGGACCCAACATCCGCCGATTCTGACGACGGCCGCGTCCATTGTCAAGCCGATTACCCTTGCCTGGCGATTGCACGCTTCGCTATCATGGGGCCGTTGTCTCAATGCCGCATGGACACAGATTTGCCCAGGAGTCGAATATGAACCACCACGCTTGCTCCGCGATACCTGCCGAGGCCCGCATCACCCGCCGCAACCTCCTGGCCGCCGCCGGAGTCTCGGCCTTCACCATCGTCCCATCGGCCGTCCTCGCCCGCGCCGGCCGCACCTCCCCCAGCGACAAGCTCAACATCGCCGGCATCGGTGTCGGCGGCCAGGGACGCAGCGACCTCGAATCGATGGCCTCCGAGAACATCGTCGCGCTCTGCGATGTGGATTGGGGATACGCCGCCGGAACCTTCAAACGCTTCCCCAACGCCGCCCAATACCGCGAC
>DSDB01000448.1 GCA_011057845.1 Phycisphaerales bacterium
AACATCGCCAAGGAGATGCACGTCGGCCACCTCCGCAGCACCATCCTGGGCGACTGCATCTGCCGGGTGCTGGCCTTCCTCGGCCATGAGGTGATCCGCCAGAACCACATCGGCGACTGGGGCGCGCTGGGAAAGGTCATTCTTGGTCTATGGCACATGTGCATGGATGAGATGAGGCACGGGAATGGACAGTACTACGCAAAAGAGATTAAGGATCTCAAAGCTTGTGCAGGAGACACAGGGAGAATGCAGACTCTCTGTCAGAGTATCTGTCAGCGGCACACGAATGATTGGGAGGATGACTGTGGCGACCGGCCGGACGGTAGGCGGGGCGATGGGAAGAAGTACTTCACACTTTTTCTTGATAAGCTAGAGAGTCGGCCGAGGGGTGACTTATGGGATCGGATTACTATTCTTTACCAATACGTGAATCTGCTGGAGGAATCAGTCGGTCCATTCCATCTCAGGATTCCGATACGCAAGAAAAAGACATCTATTCAGGCCGGAACAAGTGTATTTGAGTATCCCTTAGTGCCCTATGAATCGCTCTCGCGTCATACAACGGCGATGCTGCAGAAGATTGATGCTGACAATGAGCAGGAGAAGAAGGCAGGGGAACTGATTACTAGTATCTCGTTGGAGTACTGTGAGACGATCTACGATCTGCTCAACGTCAAGATTACAGACAAACACTTCGACTACAAAGTAGTGCGTGGCGAGAGCTTTTATAGACGTATGCTTCCTGGAGTAGTGAAGCGTTTAGTTAAGGCAGGGTTGGCGATCGAATCGGATGGGGCGATATGTGTGTTCCCAGAAGGGTTCAAGAACAAGGAGGGCGATCCTCTGCCTCTTATCATCGAGAAGAGCGATGGTGCACATCTGTACGCGACAACGGACTTGGCAGCGGTTCGCTATCGTGCTAACAAGCTGAAAGCTCAGCGAATCGTCTATGTGACCGATGCAAGACAGGCGTTGCACTTCGCCATGTTCTTCGCAGTGGCTAAGAATCCGAAAGCTAAGTGGATTGGCCAAGATGTCGAGCTTGTTCATGTGACCTTCGGCAGCGTCCTGGGCGAGGATGGCAGTCCCCTCAAGACGCGATCGGGCGAGAATGTCAAGTTGAAGGAATTGCTCGATGAGGCAGTCGAGCGGGCCCGCGCTGTCGTCGAGCAGAAGAATCCAGACCTGAAGGACTCGGAGAAAGACCGGATCGCCACCGCCGTGGGCATCGGGGCCGTTAAGTACGCCGACTACTCCAACAACCGCACGAGCGATTACGTCTTCAGCTTCGAGAGGATGCTGTCGCTGGAGGGCAACACGGCGCCGTATCTGCAATACGCCTACGCCCGGATCAAGTCCATCGAACGCAAGGCCTCGCAGAAGGATGTGGACGTGGAGGCGGAGCTGTCGGGTCTGGACAACGTGGCCCTGGGCGCGCCGGAGGAGCTCGACCTGGGCAAGTTCCTCTGTCGCTACGGCGACGCCGTCGAAGCGGCAGCGGCGGATTATCGCCCCAACTATCTGACTGCCTATCTGTATGAGCTGGCCCAGAAGTTCAGCGCGTTCTACACGAATTGCCCGGTGCTCGGGGCCGAACCGAAAGACCGGGCAGCGCGGCTGCTGCTGTGCGAGCTGACGGCCAGGACGATCCGGCACGGGCTCAGCGATTTACTGGGGATCGATGTGATCGAGCGGATGTAAAAGGACGATGGAATGAAGATAGTTCAGAGCCGATTCGACCTGGAGACGCACCGCCGCTGCCAGATGGTCGATATCACCTCGCAGGTGGCCTCGGCCGTTCGGGAGGCGGGCATCCGACAGGGTGATGTGACCGTGTTCTGCCTGCATACGACGGCCGGGATCACGATCAATGAAAACGCCGACGCATCGGTCCAGCACGACATCCTGCTGACCCTTGAGAAACTTATTCCCCAGGACCGTGCCGGTTATCGGCACGACGAGGGCAACTCCGATTCCCACGTCAAGAGTTCGCTGGTCGGCTGCGGTACGCAGGTCCTGGTGGCCGACGGCCAATTACGGCTGGGAACCTGGCAGGCGATATACTTCTGTGAATTCGACGGGCCCCGCCGGCGACAGGTGCTGGTGCAGGTCCGCGGGCAATAATGGCGGTCCCGGCCGCGTGTTCCTCGAGAACGGCGGCCTTGAGAGGGCAAGGTCGAACGCGCCGGGACTCGCCATTTGCTGGGGGCTGCTCGGAAATGACCGGTCCCGGCGCTGCGCGCAAAAAAATGGCGAGGTGGTGGAACCGGCTGGGGGGGAGACCGGTGGGCCACGCTGCCTCGCCGAGGCTTATGAAACTGCTCCACGGAGCAGAATATCACTGGTCAAATACAAACAACGCGGACGGCCGCATATAACACTGGTACCCCTTCACAATGCCGTCCGCCGTTTACCCTACGATACGCTTATTATATCGGCTGGATACGGCCAATGCAAGCGAAAAATCAAGGTTTCTGGAAATTTCTTTGTGCCCGCACAAAAGCCCCGCAAATGGGGTGATAGGACTTGAGGGGCGCCTGCAAGTCGTTTAGACTATGGCCAACGGGTTTGCCCGTTATGGGTCGGTAGCGTTAACACTCGGTTTGCCCGCAGTATAGCCATGACAAAGATTGCGGAACGGATTCGGCGAGTCAAGGACAGTATTGCCGCCGCCTGTGATCGCGCGGGTCGGGATCCCGGCGACATCACCCTGGTTGTGGTGACCAAGTCCGCCTCGCTGGAGGCCGTCAAGGAGGTTATCCGCCTCGGTTGCCGCGATCTGGGGGAAAACCGTGTTCAGCAACTTCGTAAAGTCGCCGCCCAGGTGGAGGAATTCCAGCAGGAACACGGTCTGCGAGGGCCCGAACACACCGTGCGATGGCACATGATCGGCCACTTGCAGCGGAACAAGGTCCGCCAGGTCCTTCCGGTATCCTGGCTGATTCACTCTGTGGACACGCTGCGGCTGGCTGAGGAGATCAGCACATCGGCCGGCAAGCTGGGGATAAGGGCCGATGTCCTCTTACAGGTCAACACCTCGAACGAGCCCCAGAAATACGGCGCTCCGGTCGGGGCCGCTATTCATCTGGCCGAGCAACTGCACACGCTGGAGAACGTGAATCTCATCGGCATGATGACCATGGCCCCGTTGACGCGCAACAAGGACGTCATCCGGGCGTGTTTTGTGCGGGCGCGGGAGCTGTTTCTGGAGATCCGAGGCGAGCGGGTTGTCGGGCCCCAGTTCAGGCAGTTGAGCATGGGCATGAGCAGCGATTACGAGGCGGCCGTGGAAGAGGGTGCAACCATCCTGCGGGTCGGCTCGGCCATCTTTGCCGGCTGATTCTAGCTCCCATAATCTTTTCGGGTTCCTTCCAGCGGGGGAATCTGCGCCGATTGTCTGTACCCTGGGGCGGTCCCAGAGGGGCCAGACAAAAAGGAAGCAAATCCCAAAAGTGCCCTGTCCGCGATGCCGAAATGGTCTTTATGATCCGTGGACCCTCTATTCGCATTGTTCGACTGCTTGAGACCATTGCCTGGAGTATGGTGCTGTTGTGCGCGGCCTTGACCATGGTCCTGGCGGTGCACCGGCAATACGCTGAGACCACAATGGGTCTCATGGCGGCGACCATTGGCGGGGCCGTCCTGCTCGGTTTTTCCGTCAGCCGCCTTTTGTCCCTGCGGCGCGGCTGGGCCGGCGTTGGCCTGGATGAATACCGAAGACTGGTGGAGGAGAATGTCCGCCGACGGACCACCGAGTTGTCGCTGGTCAATGAAGACCTCCAGGACGAACTGGCCCGTTACCCGACGGTGCGCAAGCAACTCGAGCAGCGGCTGGCGCATCTGGCGTTCCTGTACCGACTCTCCAAGTCCGTCGAGCCGGATCATCTGAACCTGCCGACCGTGTTTGCCCAGACGGCCGAGATGCTGCGCGAGGTCTACCGAAACCCCGACCGTACGTGCGTGAGAATCACGTTCGACGGCATACCCTACGAGAGCAGCGGATTTACTCGAACCGAAACAGGCCAATACGCCGCTATCGCGACGGCACAGGGCAAGTCCGGCGCCATCGAGGTGTTCCTTCGCACGAACGACACCGACACGGTAGCCGTCAAGGACGCCTTCAGCACGGAGGAGCGTGAGCTGCTCGATACCGTCGCGGAGCGGCTGGGCAGGATCGCGGAGCTATCCGAGGTCAGCAGAAGGCTGACGAGCTTCCGCGGACTGATCGACGGGTCGTATGACCATGCGTTCGTCATCGATCCGACGTGGGGACGGCTGATGGACGTCAACCGAACGGCCTGCGAGCGGCTGGGCTACAGCCGGGAGGAATTGCTCGAACGGACCATCGGGCAGATTGATGGGGCTTTGCTCGGCGACGTGGCCTGGTCACGCTGGCGCGACGAACTGAGACGAACCGGCAACAGGGTCGCCGAAGGCGTCCACACGTGCAAGTCCGG
>DSDB01000651.1 GCA_011057845.1 Phycisphaerales bacterium
GGTCGCGTCCACAATGGGAAACATCAGGCGGTTGACGAACTTGTCCTGGTTGCCAACCGTCAGCCCCGCCTGCAAGAGGACGGCATCCGGAATCCGTCTGGCCCGGGCCGCCGTCAACAACGCTGCCGGACTGTCGCAGGCCAGCCCGACACTCCACTTCTTCGCCTCCTCCACACCGATGCGGCGCCCTTCAAGATACCGTCTGGCTGAGGCGCCCGTCTTCTCATGCCACAGATTCTCCTCGAAGTACTTCGCCGCCCATGCGTTCGCGCGTGCCAGGCGGTTCGGGTCCACGGCATTCGGATCAGCAGGCGCCTTGGTGAACCGCACCTGCTCAACGACAATACCCGCCCGCTCCGCCAATCGCTCCACGGCCTGCGGGAACGAGAGGTTCTCGCGCAATTGGACAAACTTGAACACGTCGCCGCCGGCCCCGCACGCGAAACACTTGAATATCTGCTTGTGCGGGCTGACATTCATGCTCGGGCGATGGTCGTCATGGAACGGGCACAGCCCCACCATCTCGCGTCCTTTGCGCGTCAGGCTGACGTGCTCGCCAATGATATCAACAATATCACTGGCTCGCTGAATCCGTTCTATGAGCGTCTGGTCGTATACCGCCATACGTACGATCTTCCAGTTCCTCGCAGAGATGCGATCGAGTTGCCCGCAAGGCTGCGGTCCACATGGCAATTGCATCAGATGAACCATTACTATATGGCGTAAATCAGGGAAATGTCAAGTCCGCTGCGAAAAACACGCTACTGGTACTGAAAAACGCGATTCGACAATAACGTGCCAATTGGATACATAAGACACTCACCGCTTTTCCTCCAGCACCTCCTGCCCCGACCCGCCTGCGGCCCTGTACTTGTCGCGTCGGTGAGCGCCTTTCTCGTCGCGGCCTCGGCCATTGCCTTGTGGGTGCTGCCGCCGCTGGCGGGGCTCGCCATGGTGGTGGCTGTCGTCGCTATGCCCCGGTCGAGGTGGTTTTGTCGGTGGCTTTGTCCGATGGGGCTATGCATGGATGGAACAAGCCGCCTTGGTTGGCTTGCCGGTCGCCGCCCTCGCCGAGGACCATGAGTGTTCCGAGTGTCGAAGCCGCTGCCCGTACGGGGCCATTCGCTACGTCTTTTGCGAAGAGCTGTACGTACTGACGCCGGTGGTCAACCCATCCCTCTGCAATGGCTGTGGCGCCTACCAAGCGGCCTGTCCGGTCAGGCCCGTCAAGGCCATTGTCGTCGTGCCCGACACAGTCTAGAAAATCTGCGAAAATTGCATTATCGGACTTGACTTCCGGCTTCCAAGACGTTTTACTGTCGGGGCGGCGTGACGGCCCTATGACACAGGGCGAATTCGGGGATCGTAGCCAGTGGCCCCGCCTGCCGTGGTTCCCGCCATACTGTGGGCCCATAGATGCTATAAATGGATTGCTTCTGCATGGAGGAGGCGATGACGATGGGACTGTCAAGGATATGGGTCTTTGCGGCTATTGCCGGATTGGCCGGTGGGGTATTCGCGGCAACCGTGGATATCGAGTGGGTGATCGTCGCGGACCATCGAAATCCCAACGATGATACGGGCTTCGGATCTGTTGCCTCGATCTACGAAATCGGAAAGTACGAGGTTACGGCAGCGCAATACACAGCCTTCCTCAATGCCGTGGCCGCGGCGGATCCTCATGGGCTCTATGCCGCGGATATGTGGCTGTCGCCCTACCCCTGCGGAATCCAGCGACACGGAACACCCGGAGCCTACAGCTACACCGTCGAGCCCGACTACGCCAATCGCCCCGTCCGCCATGTCAGTTTCTGGGACGCCTGCCGATTCGCCAACTGGCTCAACAATGACGGCGGCTCAACCGAAACAGGGGCCTACACACTCAACAACATTACAAACCCGGACAACGCATCCGTCGTCCGGCGTTCCACAGCGAAGGTCTTCCTTCCCACGCTCAACGAGTGGTACAAGGCGGCCTACTATGACGGCCAGGCGAAGCGGTACTACGACTATGCCACAGGCACCGACGTCATGCCGAGCCTGCTCTTGGTCGACCCCGACCCCGGCAACAACGCCAACTACAGCATGGGCCTGCGGCAGAACTCCGTCGGGCCGCCCTACTGGGCCAGCGAGATCGGTGCATTCGAGAACTCCGCCAGCCCATACGGCACGTATGATCAATCCGGCAACGTCTGGGAGTGGACCGAGGGGCTCTCCGGCAACAAAAACCGCGTGGCCTGCGGCGGAGCCTTCGGCCTGGGCCCGGAGAAGCTACTGTTCGCCAATCGGCTGGAGCTCGACGCCAAAGACTGGCTGCCCAACGTAGGGTTTCGCGTCGCCCGCGTCTCAACGGCCGCCTGCGGCGACCCCCAGCATCCCTATCCGACCGGAGACCTCAACCGCGATTGTTACGTCAATTTCGACGACATGGCCATCCTCATCGCCGCTTGGCTCAACTGCACGGACCCCGGCCCGCCATGCAACTATCGCCCGTGAGTCCGCGTCGCAAGCCCCTCACTGAACGCCCGTCCATCGCCCTTGTGTTGAGGCCATGGTAAACAAGCATCCTGTAGTGCTCCCCGAAAACTTACGAATTTGCGCACATTTCTGGCGACAGGGGCGATTTTTGTGCGCATACTATGTACATGTTGTAGGGCCTCGGCGCTGAGGCGCTTGGCGTTGGCGCCCGCATTGGAGAACCGGCATGGGGTGTTGGCCTGCTGGAATTCCGGCCGGCTTCGCCGAGGTCGTCGTCAGACAGAGCTTTAACAAGGAACAGAAAATGAACATTTTTGTGGGTGGCCTGACCCGTGAGATAACCGCGGAGATGCTTAAGGAGTTGTTCGAGGCGCATGGCGATGTCGAGTCCGCGCGCGTCGTGAAGGATATCAAGACCGGCGAATCCAAAGGATTCGCGTTTGTCGAGATGCCCAATTTCGAGGAGGGACGTCAGGCCGTAGAGGCCCTGAACGAAACAGAATTCAACGGCAAGACACTCCGCGTAGAGGAGACCAAAGGCCGCCCGGCAGCGTCAACACGTGATCGGCGGGGCGGTTCACACGGGGGGCCCGAACGGCGCGGCGGTCCTCGGCGGGGCGGGTCTCGCGGCGGATCACAAGGACGCGGAGGCAGAGGCCGCAGTGGCGGCGGCGGCAATCGGCGAGGACGCCCGAGAGGTCGCTCCGATCGGGGCGGCAGCTCAGGCGGCGCCCGATACTGATAGAACCGGACGACACAACGGGAAGGACGCCCTCCAGAAAGGCCCGTCGGATGTCAATCCGGCGCCAGCCCCCGGCGGCGCATATCCCCGGTTGTCCCGACGGGTGACCGCTTGGCGTTTGCAACGGAATGGGGATTTTCCCTGCACCGAGGTTGACAGACGCCCGGCCGCGCGATTCAATCTGGTGTTTCGATTCCTTGGCGGCGTAGCTCAGTTGGCTAGAGCATGGGATTCATAAGCCCAGGGTCGGTGGTTCGAGTCCACCCGCCGCTACTTGATGTGGTTGTCGCGTTGTCGCCCGAGGAGGCTTCCAGGCAACGGCGGGCAAAATTGCAGAGATTCTCAATGGCCTGCCTCTCGTAGGACATCTCCTCCAACTCCGGAAACTCGATACTGACACACGTACTCCTGCCGTCCGCCGTGGAGCCTGTCTGGACGACCCTCCCATTTACCCGGATACGGTCCCTGGCCAGCAGCGAGCCGAAGCTCAATTCGACAATCTCCTCCTCTTTAATCGAGCTTGACCGGATACCCGCGAGGGCAACCAGAGCGCCGGCCCGCGACAAGTCGATAAGTCTGCCCTGCTGGAAACCCTGTTCCGTGCCGCCACGGGCGTCCGCCTCCTCTTCCAGCCGATGGATGATGCACGGCATGTGTATCAGGTCGCAGATGCGAGTCCGCTTGTATCGCCTCCTTTGAGCACCTGTACCCGTCCCCTTGCACGCAATGACAATCGTCCCGACATCGCGGCCCGGGGCAACCCCGCTCAACGCCACCTGGGCATCAGAGACGGCCTCAAAAAACCCCTTGTGGCCGTACAGACTGGGAAGATGTCTGACCCCGGGCGATATGTTCGCCAGGACAAACTGCCGCCCCAGGCGGTGTACCAGCCGCTGTAATTGAGTCAGCCCATGCACCGTGGAAGTACGGACGCAAGACACATCGGCCAGATCAAGAATCAAGTCGCAATCCGACCGATGGGAGACGACTTTCGCCACCATCTGGAGTTCTTGAGCAATCTCCCCGTCGGGCGTGAGCTTCGCTACGATAATGTTGTCCGACCACTGGTCCATGCCCATCTAACTGCTTTCAGGCTCACTTGGATGTTATAGGACGCTGCTTTCGCCCTGCCGCCACTGTGCATCGTGGTTGTCCAACCACCCACTTGCACCCCGCCGCGGGGCGATCGAGCGGCACATACCCATAATGCCCCGCTTATATGACGTCGCCGCGA
>DSDB01000429.1 GCA_011057845.1 Phycisphaerales bacterium
CGGGTGGGCGCCAGCGGACGGTTGCTGCCGTACCGAGACCTGCGGATCGCCGAGGATGGAGAAATACGGGTCGGCGGGCGGACGCTCTTCGATGGATACGTGGAAGCGGGTTCGATTCGACCGGCCATTGACGCCGATGGCTGGTTCCACAGCGGCGACATAGGGGCACTGGATGAGGCGGGGTTCCTGTATGTGCGGGGACGCAGGGATTCGATGTTTATCTCCGGCGGCGAGAACATCCACCCGGAGCAGATCGAGCGGGTCCTGGAGGAGGCCTCCGGCGTCGAACGGGCGGTGGTGGTGGGCGTGCCCTGCGGCGACATGGGGCAGCGACCGGTTGCGTTCGTCAAGATGCGTATGGGTGAACCCCTTGCCGGCGAGACGCTGCGGCACTGGGTCGCACAGCGGCTGGAGCGGTTCAAAACCCCGGTGGCGTTCCTGCAATGGCCCGCGTCGTTGGACCGGCAGGAGAAGCCCAACCGCACGGCCCTTGCGGCTCGGGCGCAAGGACTCCTGGCCGGGCGATCACCGCAGGTGCTCAAGGACCTGCCGCAGAGTCTCGGGAATTGAACAAGCGGCGCCGGTGTGTTTGTTGGTTGTGACGTGCGTAACAACCACATCGGCACAGACCTGGCGGGCGGCGTTCTTGAGCTGATACTCCAACTCGAAGCTGTTTGTGCCGAGCTTGCCCAGGGTCATCTGGATTGTCAGCCTGTCGGATAGCCGCAGGGGCCTTCGGTAGTCCGCGCGGGCGTGAACGGCAGGAATGGAGAAGTCCCCGCTGTGGATAATGGAGGCCAGAGGCATGTGCTGTTGGAGGAAGGCCTCCAGGCAATCCTGGGCGAGTGTGAAGAAGCGGCCGTAAAAGACAATGCCCGCCGCGTCGGTGTGGTGCAAACGAATGACGGTTTCATAGTTGAACATGGGTATTTCCCAAGGCACGGGTCGGTGCGGTCACTTTCGGTGTTCCACGGGCAACCTCGATGTAGATATTCTAATGGAGCGGCACAGACTTGGGAAGGGCCAGGAGCATATATAGGGGTGGCACAACTGTTGTTGTGCCAACCGGGGTCGCCTCTCTTACTCTCACTATGCCCAACACATTCAGACATAGTAATTATCGGTATCCCATAGGAAATTGTCTAGCGTGGAAAATACGTGATTTTGAGCAGTTTTAGGTACGCCAAGGCCTCCAAAACCTGCGGAAACCACGTGATTTGCCTGGAACGGACCATTCGCATCCGTCGGCGGGGCGATGAGTACGACCTCAGAGGTGCTCCAGGAGGTCTTCGGGCCGCAGCAGGTTGAGTTTGTTGAGCAGTTCAACGAGGTTGGAGACGCCAAGCTTTCGGAAGATGCGGGAACGGTGGTCCTCGATGGTTCGGACGGATCGGTGGCGGATACCGGCGATCTCGCGGGCGTTCCTGCCGTGAACAACCATCCGCAAGACCTCTCTCTCGGTGCGGGTCAGCACATCGGCGATCCGGATGTGTATCTGGGGAGACTTGGCAAGGGCGGACTTGACCGCCTGAAGGAGGGCGTCCCTCTTGAGAGGTTTCTCGATGAAATCCAGTGCGCCGGCTTTGAGGGCCTGCACGGCCATGGGAACATCGCCGTATCCGGTGATCAGCAGAACGGGCAGCGAGGGCATGAGGCTACGGGCTTTGACCAGCAGCTCGATCCCGTTCATGCCGGGCATCTTCACGTCGGTCACCAGCAGATCGCAGCGGTCGGTCTGGAGCCTCCCAAGACAGGCCGCCGCCTCTTCGAAGCAGACGACATCCACATCGAGACTCCCAAGGGTTCGCGCCAGCTGCTTGCGAAGCGATGGTTCATCATCGACGAAAAACACGGTGCGTCTGTCCGGACTTTGCATAGTCGGATCCTATCAGTGCCCCGGTGGCTCTGCGGGCAGGGTGATGTGAAACCGAGTCCCCCTGCCGGGTCTGGAGGCCACTTTGATGCCACCGCCGACTCGAGAGACGATGCGTTCGACAACGCACAGGCCGAGCCCGGTGCCCTGGCCCGGCGGCTTGGTTGTGAAGAAGGGTTCGAAGACATTGTCCTGAATGTCGTGCGGGATGCCGCAACCGTCGTCCTCGAAGACCAGTTCAACAGTGTTTCGGCGGGCTTTGCCGGAGATCACCAGATGGTTGGGCTTGTTGTCATGGGCGGCCTGGATGGCATTCTCGATGAGCAGGAAGAACATCTGCTCCATATCTTTCTCATTGGCCGTTACGGCCGGAAGGCCTCGAAGTCCGTTGGCGGTGATGGTCATACCCGCGCGCCAGGCCTTCTCATCGAGCAGCCGGATGGCGCCCTGGGCGATGCCGTGGAGGTCAAGGGCGGCTACCCCCTTCTCGGTGGATCGGCCGGCAAACCGGCGGAAGCGGTTGACCACGGCCACAATGCCCTCAATGCCCTTGACGGCATCCGCCAGGTCGGCTTTGACGCCGTCCGTGCCGGGTACATCCTCCAGCGCCGCGCAGGCATTTTCAACGGCGAGGTTCACAACGGTCAGCGGTTGGGTCAGCTCGTGGGCGGTGGCCGCGCTGATCGCGCCGAGAGACGCCAGGTGCTCCGTGCGGGCCATTTCCTCGCGGTGTTTCTCCAATTGCTCCTGGGCCAGTTTGAGATCGTGAATGTCGCGGGCAATGACCATGGCCAGGGCGACCCGCCCGCCACCGTCCCGAACAGGTTCGACGGTGGTGTTGTACCAGCGGGTCTGCCCCTGGAGTTCCGTAGGCACGATGACGTTCATCCCCTGCCCCGTGGCCAGGACCCGTCGAACGCTGTCCATCTGTCGGTCAGCGATAGCCTTTGGAAAGAGGTCCCACATACTACGGCCGACAAAATCTTCAGGTGCTCCACCCAGCCTCCTGGCCCCAACGGCATTCATGAAGCGAAAGACGCCGTCGCCGTCAACGGTGGCGATGCTCTCTCCGGCGCTTTCCACAAGGGTGCGGTACATCTGTTCACTGAGCCGCAGCGCTTGGTCGATACGTTGGCGTTTGGCCATCTCGCCCCGGAGTCTCTCGTTGGCCGCAAGCAGTTCACAGGCTTGCTGATCGGCCAGAGATTCGAGCGATTCCTGTGTCTTTCGGATCTCCGTTATATCTCTGATGACGGTCAGGACGCGATCCACGCGACCGTCTTGCTGGAGGGGGATCTTTCGAGTCTCGGTGCAGATTCGTTCGTCCTCGACTGTGACCCACTCCTCGGTGGTCAGCATCGTGCCGGTGTCAAAGACGGTTCGGTATTCCACGACGACACTGTCCGGCAGAAACGAAAAGATCTCAAGAAGTGCCTTTCCCGTGGGATCGGGGTCCAGACCAAGCCGCTGATTCCACTGCTTGAAACTATCCGTGACGAAGAGTATCCGCAGGTCCGGGCCCACGATGTGGGCGGCGTCGGCCGTGCTGGAAACGGCCTTGCGGGACTCAAACGGCTTGCCCCGACCCGGGCCTTCCCCGCCCGACGCATCGCCGCCGTCGGCGCAGAGGCCCGCGCGAGCCAGATGCTCTTCAAGCCATCGGACACGGGCCATCAGTTCTTCTCTGGTGAGCTGCTGCTCCACGATGTCGCCCTCGGCGAACTCGGCTTCCGCTCCGGGACGGCCGCCACCAGAGGCGGAACCATCTCGCGGAGCCGGGCCGACCGGAGGGTTGACACTAACAGAGACCCTCGTGACCGTCAAGCATAAACCCCCCTGCCGCCCGTTTCAAAGCAAGATTTGAGAACCATCAAGCTCGCCATTGCCCCGCCGCCCCGCCGCCAAGAGTCATCCCAGAGACAATCCGATTCCCGACCCGTGGCAAATACGGTATTTCCACGGTCGGCCTCCCTCTGCAAAAGGCAATGGTCTTGCGCAAAGCGCGGGAATCCGCCCCGGACGGCTACCCCATGGGCCGGCGGTGTGCTATAATGGGTATGACCAACGGCTATGGTTGTCTGCCGTAGGGAACAAGACGGTGGCGACCGGAGTATCAGGGTGCATCCTCAGAATCTCGGCATCATGGCAAAAGCGGTATCCCTGGCGGCTCTTGTATGTGGGGCAGCCAGGGGCAGTGATCTGCCCGCAAGCTTCGACCTTCGGCACCACGGAACGGTTACGGAGGTCCGGTACCAGTCTGGAGGCACCTGCTGGGCGCATGGAACGATGGCGGCTATTGAGAGCAATCTGCTGATGACGGGCCGATGGGCCGCATCAGGCCAGACCGGTCTGCCGAATCTGGCCGAGTACCACCTGGACTGGTGGAACGGGTTCAACGGGCAGAGCAACTCGGACTGGCCGGGACACGGGGGATTGGTCGTCCATGAAGGCGGCGACTATCTGGTCGCGGCGGCCTACCTCAGCCGCGGCGATGGGGCCGTCTATCACCCCTCGGCCAATGATGGGCAAGCCGATACGCCGTGGTATGCGCGCCCGCCCCTGCGGTATGACCCGC
>DSDB01000704.1 GCA_011057845.1 Phycisphaerales bacterium
AACGTCATCTGCACACCACGCAGCCAGCGTTCGCTTCGCGTCCGCCAACTCCTGCCGGCGCCAACACGCTGAGCCAACCACCCGCCAAGCAGAGATTTTCGAGCGACAATGGTGAACTCTGATATGGCGGGCAGCCATGTTCCATCACCCGCTATCCCGCTATGCGGATGGTTCTACGGCCCAGACGACGGTTTATACCTACGACGGGCTTGACCGGATTGCGGCGGTGGTGTATCCTGACGGCAACGGCAATGGCGAGACGACTGACAATTGGGGCTGTTATGAGACTCGAACAGCCTGTAACTGCAATAGGTGTTGTGCTGGCCTTCCTGATCTGTCCGGGTTGCCAGTCAGCGCAGACACCTGCCGAACAAGCCAAGCCCGCTGTCGTAGCCCCCGCGCAACCCATCGTTGCGCAGAGCCCGCAGCAGGCAAAGACCGTACCGAACGCGGCATCCCCAACCATCGCCTTTGAGGCCACCACCCACGACCTCGGCGAAATCGGCTTCGGTGTGAGCAATACGTGCGAGTTCCGGTTCACGAACACCGGCCGGGCCGACCTCAAGATCACCGGCATCAAGAAGACCTGCGGCTGCACGGTGGCGGAACTGGCCGATACCCAGCAGGATCAACCTTCTTCGATGACTTTCATGCCCATCAGCCGGGCTAAATGGTAGGCGCTATCCATGTGGTCGCCATAGAACACCACGCGGTGCAACAGCGTCATCGCGTCCTCGGTCTCAAGGTAGCTGCTCCAGTTGGCGGCCATCTTCGCCGCGTCCCGGACTTCCGTGACGATCTGTGTACGGCAACCATGCACGGACCTTTTGGGCACTTCAATGATCTTGCCCGGCGAGATGAGTATCGTATCCAGGTTGACCAGCTTGGTCCGGGTGATCTTCTCCCCCACACGGTATTGAACCTCCGGCACGCAACCACTGCCGCCCACTTCCGAATGTCCTCGCAACAGGTAGGGGGCTTCCTTGCCCTGGGCGCCGTCCATCTTCAGCGCAGCGGTGCAGTGCGCCGTCCACAGAACGTTGCGGGATGTATCGAACGTGGCGTTGCCCTGGAAGCCCGGCTTATCGATCATGTACTGAAACAGAATCATGGTCAACAGCGAGTCCATATCCCCCTCACATGCCGCGGGAATGCCGCTATCCCGAAGGCGGGTGAATCCCAAACAGGGGAATCCCTTGCTCAACCACCCCATACAGGTTCCTACGGCGAGTCCCTGGGCCTGTTCTTTTTCCATCAGACGCTGCAAGGCGATACTGACCTGAGCCGCCTTATGGATGTCCTCCTTATTGGGTTCGATGATCTCCCTGGCGTTCCGGGTCCACGCCTCGGCTTCGACGCGGATCGCCTCTTCCTCGACGCCAGCCAGCATCTCGTCGAACACCTTCTCTTCCATGGCCACCACGTCGGCCCCCAAACGCTTCTTGATCTCCTCGGGAGACTGCGCCGGCTGCGTGCCCCGGGCGGGCGGGAACAGCAGAATCCGCGTCTGTTTCATCATGGGCGCCACCCGGAGCAACCGGAGGGCCCGCTCCAACTCGTTATAGTCGCTGCTGGTCAGAAGGCTGACCCGATGCCCCTTGCGCTGCCAGCGCAGGGGGTACATCCAATCGTGGCCGCTGGCCGGCAGCGAGAACACAATCATCGGGTGGGCGCCTTCCAGAATCGGCTGCACCACTCGGGTCAAGGCGAAGTTCCGCACGTTGATCGCCAGCACCGGCGCCTCCGCCCCCGCTTCCTTGAGCAGGGCCGCTGTCTGCTCGGCGCTGTTGGACTCTCCCATTATCAGTTCGACGTTTCCCAGGTCCTTCTCCGCCTGAGCCAGACGGGCCTTGGCGGCCGCTATCTGGCCGGCGTCCGCCCCCCAGTCGCGATCCGCCGGCGCCGGTGGGCCCGTGATGATTACGCATATTCGCGATTTGCCCACCGGCCGCAGCCGCGGCGTTTGAGAAGCCCAGGCGTACCCCCAGCCGGCGCCGGCCACGATCAACCCTCCGGCGAGTCCGGTTCCCAGAAACTCACGTCGCGTGCACTGTTCACACATGGCGATCTCCTTCAAATTGAGAATGATCGAACAACATCTTCCTGGTTGCGACCTATCCAGCCAGGCCGGTTCACGAAACGGTCCAATCATAGCATGAGTGGGCATAGCGGTTCAAGACAAAGATATCACGTCCGTAGTTTTGTGCCGGCACACGTCATGGCTTGCGGTCGTACCGGGGTTACGGGTACTGAGGACTTGCGGCCCAGCCGTAACCTGGTAGAATGAACAAAACGGCCGATTGGCCGGGCAGGCCGCATTGGATTCGATAACAGGAGACAACATGACCGCTGAACCGACCAACATCGAGGTTGAGTACGGCCAGGGCATGACGTTTGTGACGTTCCTCGACGAGGAGATTCTCGACGATGCGCAGATCGCCGAGCTGGGCGAACGTCTCAAGCCGGTGGCCCATCGCAACGGCAACGGGGAACTGGTGCTCAATTTCGGCCATGTTCGGTTCATGTCTTCGGCCATGCTTGGCCTGCTGGTCCGGGTGCATAAGAATGTCCGAGAATCCAACGGCCGCCTGAAGCTGTGCAACCTGGATGCCGGCCTTCGCCGGGTCTTCGAAATCACCCAACTGAACAAGGTTTTCGATATCTCGTGACCCCGCCGCAATGGCGTGCCGGGGGGCCGGACCGGCAAGGCGGCACGGGGATTGGCAGGCGTGATGGGGCGTTTGCGTGCCTGTCACATGAACCTATACGGCCCAATGGAGCGTATAGCCCGTAGGATGTATTGACTATCTCTGCACTGTCACCCTGAGCGAAGCGAAGGGTCTGGGGGTCCAAAACCAGGGATTCTTCGCTTCGCTCAGAACGACAGGTCGCGTTTGGGGGATAGTTTCTTAAGGACTGAAAAAGGAGTAACTGATGGCAAAGACACGGTCCAAAGCAAAACTGGCCAAGGGCGTCTGGACGAAGAGCGACCTTACGCTGCTGAAGAAACTGTTCGCAAATCACTCCACGGCGGAGGTGGCAGAGAGACTGGGCCGCCCGCTGGACGCGACCAAGAAGAAGGCCTCGCGTTTGGGTCTGCGAAAGGCCCGCAGCTACATGAAGAAACTGGGTCGCGGCTGACCGGCTTACGGTTGCCTGGCGTCCGTGCCGGTGTGCGGGGCCGGGTGAAACATACTTGAGCGGGCCTGACCGTGGCTTGGATTGACCGGCACGGATAGCGGCAGGTCCAAATTCCTTGACAGGGCGGCTTACGGCCTGTAACTTGGCGTATGCGCCGGCAGAGTCGGTCCCCGAGTGGGGATGTGCTGTGCGGTGGTGATGACCGTTTTCTTGTCAGGAGTGGCCATTGAGAGTCCTTTCAGGTATACAGCCGTCCGGACAACTGCATATCGGCAACTTCTTTGGGGCGATGAGCCAGCAGCTTGCCCTGCAGGACGAGCATGAGTGTTTTTACTTCATCGCGGACTACCACGCGATGACCAGCGGACCAAGCCGCGAACAGTTGCAGCAGCGGGTGCTGGACGTCGCGACGGACTATCTGTCGCTGGGCCTGGACCCGGCGAAGACGGTTTTCTGGCGTCAATCGGACCTGCCGGAAGTGACGGAACTGACGTGGATCCTGTCCTGTGTGACGCCCATGGGGCTTCTCCATCGCTGTGTCAGCTACAAGGACAAGGTAGCCCAGGGTCTGAGCCCCAACCACGGTTTGTTCGCCTATCCGGTCTTGCAGGCGGCCGATATTCTCATCTTCAAGTCCCATCTCGTGCCCGTCGGGGCTGATCAGAAGCAGCACATCGAGGTTACGCGCGATATCGCCATGCGCTTCAATACGACCTACGGAGAGGTCCTGACGATTCCGGAGGAGCGGATTATCGAGTCGGTGGCCGTCGTGCCCGGTCTCGACGGGCGCAAGATGAGCAAGAGCTACGACAATACCCTAGGGATATTTGAACCGGAGGCCGAACTCCGCAAGAAGATCATGCGAATTGTGACCGACTCGACCCCGGTTGACCAGCCGAAAGACCCGGACAAGTGCAACGTCTTCGCCCTGCTGAAGCTGGTGGCCGACGCACAGGAAACGGCTGAATGGGAGCGCCGATACAGGCAAGGGCCGATGGGATACGGTGAGGCCAAGAAACGGCTGGCCGACCTGATCGTCGATTTCTTCAGCCCCTATCGCCGTCGACGCAGCGAACTGGGCAGCGACCCGGCCTACGTCCGCGGTGTGCTGGCTGATGGAGCGCGGCGGGCCCGGTCCGTGGCGGCTCAGACACTGGCCGAGGTGCGGGCGGCCGTTGGCCTAGGAGGCTGAACCATGCAGGATAGACTGGTCACAATTGCGCAATACGGCAGTTACATCGAGGCGGAACTGGCCAGGGCTGATTTGTTGGGCGCCGGCATCGAGGCGATG
>DSDB01000709.1 GCA_011057845.1 Phycisphaerales bacterium
CAAAAAGTCAAGATGGGGCCGGCCATCAACCTCGACCGCCTCGCTCGGGGAACCTCCATGTTCAGCGGAGCCGACCTGGCCGCCATTATCAACGAAGCGGCCCTGGCCGCCACGCTGGCCAACAAGGACTTCATCGAAATGGCCGACCTCGAGGAGGCACGCGACAAGGTTCGATGGGGCCGCGCCAAACGCAGCCGCGTCGTCGACGCCCGGGAAAAAGAAATCGTGGCTTACCACGAAGCCGGGCACGCGCTCGTCCAGTTCCTTCTGGAGGACGCCGATCCCCTCCACAAGGTCAGCATCATCCCCAGAGGCCCCATGGGAGGCGCCACCTTCTCCCTGCCGGAAAAGGACCGAACCGTCATCACACGCCGATACTGCCTGGCGCAGGTGCAGGTCTGCTTCGGCGGGCGAATCGCCGAGGAGACGTTCTGCGGGGATATCTCCAGCGGCGCACAGAGCGATATCGAGTACGCCACGCGCATCGCCCGTCTGATGGTCCGCACCTGGGGCATGAGCGACCAGCTCGGACCGGTCAGCTACGAGAGCGAAAGCAACAACGAGTTTTATGCGCCGCTGTTTGAGAAGGAATACTCCGAAAAAACCGCCGAGACGATTGACGCGGAGGTCCGCAAGATCATCAGCCAGACCTACGACATGGCTCGTGTCATCATCGACCAGAACTCCGGCGCCCTCGAACGAATCGCCAAAGCCCTGATCAAGTATGAGACCCTCGACGCCGATGACATCCAGTTGCTCGTGGACGGCAAGACCCTCGATAAGCCCACCGTCGGCGACCTGCTGGCCGCCGAGCAGAAGAAGGCATCGAACCGGCCGACGGCGGAACATCCACAAGGTGACATCGTCGGCGGCGGTTCGCAGTCCGCGCCCTCGCCCGCATAACGATGACCCGCGACAAAAGACTTGCACATTACCGTCTGATCCTGGCGATAACGCTGCCGGTGTTGGCTTTGGCCAACCTTGATGCGTTCGCCTCGGAACCGGCCGATGCCATTGAGATCGCCCGCCAGGACCAGGAGCACTCCAGCCTGCGAATTCAGCCCGCCCGTCTCGACGGCATGCCGGGTCTGGTCTTCCTCTTCTTCGGAACCGATGACCTGCACTACTACGCGAAGTCCGAGACCGCCCCGGCCGCCGACCTCAAGCTGACCATCGTTGTCGTCTCCGACGTACTCCGATTCGCCCCGCCCATCTTCCCCAAGTGGCGTATATTCAGAGATCCCACGGGCGCCGGTGTCGAGGTCTACGCAGGGGATTTCACGGTGTTCGTACCCATCGCCTCGGCCTCCGAAGACGCCGCGACAGCCCTGGTTGACATCACCGTCAGAGGTATCACCTGCACCAGCCAGGTCTGCCTGCCTCCGTTCGATGTCGAAACCCGTGTGAATATTGACTACGCCGCCGCCGATACGTGGCCGGCCGTGACCATCGAATCACCCGCTCCTGAAGGCACGCCGGGCGAGGGCAAGCCGCCAATGGTGAACGCCGGGCCCGACTACTCCCTGGCGTTTGCCCTGTTGCTGGCCCTCATTGCGGGGTTGACCCTCAACGTCATGCCCTGCGTCTGGCCCGTCCTGCCCCTGATTGTCATGCGGATTGTCCAGCAGGCAAAAGACACCAGAGGGCGGTCCTTCACCCTCGGTCTGGCCTTCTGTGCGGGGATACTCCTTTTCTTCGCCGCCCTGGCCGGCCTCAACATCATCCTCCAGGTCTTCTACGGCACGGTCATGGGCTGGGGCGATCCTTTCCGAAGCCCCACGGTTATAACCGGGTTGGTCATCCTGCTGGTGTTTCTGGCGATGGCCATGTTCGGGTTGGTCAACGTTGCCCTGCCTTCGGCCATCGCCGGCGCCGGCGGGGCGGGCGCCGGATACTTTGGCTCCGTCGGCATGGGTTTTCTGGCGGCCGTGCTGAGTACACCCTGCGGTTTCGGCATTCTAGCCGCCGCATTCGGCTGGGCACAGACCCAGCACTGGTCCATCGCCACCGTGGTCATCCTGACCATCGGAATCGGCATGGCCGTCCCCTACGCCATTCTCATATCCGTGCCCGGTCTGCTCAGCCGCCTGCCCAGGCCCGGACGATGGATGGAGCTTGTTAAGCAGGCCATCGGATTCACCCTCCTGTTCATCGCCGCCAAGTTTCTGCTGGGCCTGTCCGACCACCGTCGCGACGGTGTGCTCTATTTCTGCGTCCTGATGGCCGTGGCTCTCTGGATGTGGGGCAGCTGGGTCGATTTCAATACCCCGCGGTCCCGCAAGTTCGCCGTTCGCCTTCCGGCTGTAATACTTGTCGGGGTCTGCGCCTGGGCCTTCCTGCCCGCCAGGGCCGAAATGATCGACTGGCAACCCTGGGACGCGGCCCGAATCGATAACGCCCGCACCTGGCGTCAACCCGTCCTTATCGACTTCACCGCCGACTGGTGCCTCAACTGCGTCGTTGTGGACAAACGCGTCTATTCCGACCCGGCCGTCGCGGACCTCATCCAGGCCAAAAACGTCCTGCCCATCAGGGCCGACACCACCGAGAATGACTACCCCGCCACCATCGCCCTCAAGGAAGTCTACCAGGAACCGGGCACGCTGCCCGTCAACATGCTCTTTGCCCCCGGCGCCGATGAACCGGTCCGCTGGCGAGGCACAAACTTCAAGGACGAATTGATCAAGGCCCTCGATGCCCTGTGAGCAATCTATGGCAAGGACGAAGACGAACGAACGCAAACCCAAGATCGACAAGGCCGTCGCCGCCGCCCGCGTCAAGGCTATCTGGCCCATCCTCAGAAAGGCCTACCCCAAAGCAAAGATCGCCCTCGATTTCGGCGACCCGGTGCAACTGCTCGTGGCTACCATCCTCTCGGCCCAGTGCACCGATGTCCGGGTGAATAGGATCACCCCCGCCCTGTTCAAGAAGTATAAGTCCGTCAAGGACTGGGCCGACGCCGACCTCCAGGAGATCGAAAACGACATCCGCAGCACCGGCTTCTACCGTAACAAAGCCGTCAGCATCAAGAACGCCTGTGCCCGTATCGTGGAGCACTACAACGGCCGCGTGCCCGACAGCATGGACGACCTGCTCACCCTCCCTGGCGTCGGCCGAAAGACCGCTAATTGCGTCCTCGGAAGCGCCTACGGCATCCCCGGCATCACCTGCGACACCCACGTTATCCGGCTCTCACGCCGTCTCCAACTGTCCGATAACAGCGACCCGGTAAAGCTCGAGTTCGATCTGGCCGACATAGTCCCACAGAAGGACTGGACCCTGTTCAGCCACCTGCTCATCTGGCACGGCAGAAACGTCTGCAACGCCAGAAAACCCGATTGCCCCAACTGCCCCATCGCCCAACACTGTCCGTCCACGGGCAAGGCGGACCTCTGGTGACCGTTATGAGACCCAGACGCAACACGAATAGCCGCAACAGACCGCAGACCCGAAGGAACCTGTCCATGCTGGAAATGCCCGAATCCCCCGTGCGAGACCTCTGGAGAATCTTCCACATCATGGCCGAGTTCGTTGGAGGCTTTGAGGAACTCGCCTCTGTAGGACCGGCGGTGTCGATCTTCGGCTCGGCCCGCACGAAACCGGAGCACCTCCATTACAGGCTCGCGGAAGAAACCGCCTACAAGGTCGCCCAGGCCGGGTTCGCCGTCATCACCGGCGGAGGCGGCGGCATCATGGAGGCCGCCAACAAAGGCGCCGCCGACGCCGGAGGCACGAGCGTCGGGCTTAATATCGAACTGCCCATGGAGCAGATACCCAACCTGTTCCAGAACCTCTCGCTGGAGTTCCGTTACTTCTTCGTTCGCAAGGTCATGTTCCTCAAGTACGCCCACGGGTTCATCGTCCTGCCCGGCGGCTTCGGCACCATGGACGAGTTCTTCGAATCCCTCGTCCTCATCCAGACCCTCAAGCAGGCGCACTTCCCGGTCGTCCTGCTCGGCGACGGCTTCTGGGACGGCCTGATCACATGGATCAGGGACAAGATGCTGGGCGAATACGGCTACATCTCACCCGGCGATCTCGACGTCTTCACGGTGGCCAGGGACCCGGACCAGGCCGTCAAGATCATCACCGATTTCCGCGACCAGCATGGCAAGAGCGGGATCATCATGCCGCACGGCATGAAGAAATGCGAAGACAATCCCTCCGCCTCCTGACCTGCCTCCACCGACGGCGCCGACAACGGCCGCTCACGGACGCTCTGTTCCCTCACGGGCCGGATCGTGCTATACTGTCGGTGATATGAAAAACGACCGGCTGGAGAAAAACACCGTGAGCCGCACATCCCCCGCTTGTATCGCGCTACCGCTTCTGTTCCTGTCCGCCCTGCTGTCGGCGGCGGCCGCGGCATCCATTCCCGACTGGGACCTCTACAGCGACACATGGGTCGCCACGGATGCCCTCGGCCGCACC
>DSDB01000294.1 GCA_011057845.1 Phycisphaerales bacterium
GAAGCCACCGCACTTCACTCAATTCCCGGAGCCGCTCCATCTTCTCGATCATCTCGCTGACTTGCTGCTCAATCGCTCTGTTGGACGATGGCGCAAGAACGCCCTTACGGTCCTCGCCGCCTCGCACCAGCACCTGCCCCACGCTGAGATCATATACTTCTTTCACGGCGTCTATTCGGCAAGACAATACAACGGTCGGATACTCAATCCATGGTGCAGCAACAGTCTCCGCGGCACCGCTGTGGCTTATCCTGGCTTACGATTTGGCATTGCCGCTCTGGGCGACGAAGGCCGTGCCCTACCCCTTTATGGTAGTATACCCGGTGAGCGGTGTAAAGTTCGCACCGTCCGTTTTTCGCCACGGTAAGCCTCTTATTGCCCTGACGGAGAGAATTCCCTTGCCGACGGCAACCCATTTGTGCTGGAATACGGACTGACACTCAACGGCGGCGCCGCCCCATCCCGCTTGCCCGAAACAAGGCGAACTGTTCGCGGGCGGGCGCCGGGGCGGCCCTGGTGAAGACAACGGAGCCTGGTCGTGCCTGTATTTCGCTGCCCGGACAATCCAATCATCACGCCGGCCGATGTCCGGCCTTCAAGCCCCGGCTTTGAGGTCGTCGGCGTCTTCAACGCCGGTGTTGCCCGACACGGCGATCAGGTCATACTGCTGCTGCGGGTCGCCGAGAGGCCCATCTGCGATGATCCGGGCGTGGCCGTGGCGCCCGTGTACGACCTGACCACCCGACAAATCGAATTGCTGCGGTTCGACCGCGGCGATTCCAAGTTGGACTTGTCCGATCCGAGAATAATCACCACGGCCGACGGGACCTTTCTGACCTCCATCTCTCATCTGCGAGTGGCCCGAAGCACCGACGGCCTCAACTTCCAGATCGACCCCGAGCCGGCCCTGGCGGCGGTCGCGGCGTATGAGACCTTCGGCATTGAAGACCCGCGAATCACCCCCGTCGATGGCGTCTACTACATCACATACGTGGCCGTATCCCGGCACGGCGTAGCGACCGCTCTGGCTTCCACAAGGGATTTCGAGGCCTTTGACCGCCACGGAATTGTTTTCTGCCCGGAAAATAAGGACGTCGTACTCCTTCCGGATTGTATTAACGGGTTCTGGTACGCCCTGCACCGTCCGGCCTCGCCGTTTTCGGCCCGCAATGAGATTTGGATAGCCCGGTCGCCGGACCTGCTATGCTGGGGCGGCCACCGGCCGCTGCTGGGTCTTCGACGGGGCCTCTGGGATGGGGCCCGAATCGGCGCCGGCGCCGTGCCCTTCGAGATCGAACAGGGCTGGGTCGAGGTCTATCATGGGGCCGACGCCAACGGCCGATATTGTCTTGGCGCAGTCCTACTTGACAGCACTCACCCCTGGCGGGTCCTGGCCCGTACAGACGAGCCCATCCTTGCCCCACAGGCCCCTTATGAGACGTCCGGCTTCTTCGGGAACGTTGTCTTTACCTGCGGGCTTCTCGTGGAACAGGCCCGCCTGCGGGTCTATTACGGGGCGGCCGATACCTCCGTCTGCTACGCTGAAATCCCCCTGGCGGATGTCGTCGGTGGCCTGGGTTTCTGAAGGGCCCGCCCAATCCAGACGGCTGTCGGACGCATGAACATACCCGAAAACGCCTTTGGCGGGGCAAGGGAGGCCGAAAAGTGTTGACTGCGGCCCCCGGACTATGCTAAAATATGTACGTTAGGAGTTTTAAGTATTGACGCCCCGACACGGCGGACGGATACTACGGAGTTCTAGGGTGGTTGGCAACATCTCCTGGTATGGCGTTCTGCCCAACAGTGGGCGCAGGACCACAAGGTGGGTGAAGAAAACTTGGTGATAAGCCCCTATTCGCCGAGTCTTCCGGCTACGAGTGTGTTCAGACTATGGCTGACAATCCTTCTACACAGGCGCTGCAGCAGCCTTTGACCCCAAGGGCCCACACAAGGTCCAAGGCCCCCAGGAAGGCGGAAGCCCCGGTCGACAAGGTCATGGCCTGTCGCTACGAGATGAAGTACGTCGTTACCGAATCACAAGCGGCCGCGATGGCCCCTTTTATCGTTCAATACATCCCGGTGGACCGGTACTGCAAACTGCAGCGTGGCGGGGTATACCCCATCGTCAGCCTCTATCTGGACAACGCCGACTGGCGGCTGTGCCGCGAGAGCATCACGGGCGTCAAGAACCGCTTCAAACTGCGCATCCGAAGTTACACGGATGAGCCCGATTATCCGCGTTTTTTTGAAATCAAGCGCCGCATCAACACCGTCATTATGAAGAGCCGCGCCCGCGTCATGGACCGCGACATCGAGGCGCTGCTTCGCGGCCTGCCCCTGCCGCCCCAGGACTACAAGACGGACGAGAAGGCCCTCAGTCAGTTCCAGCTCTATATGAAGAACATCAACGCCGGGCCGGGTGTTCTGATTCGCTATTGGCGCCAGGCATGGGAAGGTGAAGGCGACAACCGCGTCCGCGTAACGTTTGACAGGGATCTGTGCTACTGCATCACGCGAGAGCCCGTGGTGCGGCTCGGCGGCGCCGGCTGGCAACGCAACAACATGACCAAGGGCCATGTCATCCTCGAGATCAAGTTCACGGGAAAGTATCCCGCATGGCTCAGCCACATGGCCAAGTGCTTCAACCTCAGGCTCCGCTCCATGTCCAAGTACGCCACCTCGGTCAGGCAGGCGTCCAACGAGAAGTGGTGCGGACCGACAATTCCGGATTGGGAAGACGATGATGGATAGAGTCTGGCAAGCCCTCGAAGACACACCCATGACCGGAGGATTCTTCGGACCCGAAGGCATTATTCTGTCGCTGCTGCTGGCCTTCGTCCTCGGGCAGCTCATGGCCTGGGTGTACTACTTCACGCACAGCGGACTGTCTTACTCGCGGTCCTATGTCCAGTCGCTCATCATCATCACGGTTGTCATCGCCATGGTTATGACGGTCATCGGCAACAATATCATCACGGCCGTTGGACTTATGGGCGCTCTGGCCATTGTCCGATTCCGCAACATCCTCAAGGACACCCGCGACATCGCCTTCATCTTCTGCTCGCTGGTCGTTGGCATGGCCGCCGGTTCTCAGCGATATGCCACGGCCATTGTCGGGTGTCTGATTCTCTGCGGCATATTCCTTTATCTCCACGCCACGGGATTCGGCACCCATACGCCGCACAACGCCTTTCTGCGTTTCAGCATTCGGGGCCACATCGGCCCGGACCATCCCGTGACCCGCCTGCTCAAGCGTTTCTGCGGCACGTTCACCCTCATCAGCGCCCAGGACAGCGGTTTTGGAACCGCCGCCGTTGACTACGCCTACCAACTGATGATTCACAACATCGAGAACAACGAACGAATGCTGTCGGAGCTTCAGAACATCGAAGGCGTCGAGAGCATCAGCCTGACCATGCAGGAGGAATTGCTGGAGGTCTAAGCGAAGCATGAAGACTCGCTCAAAGAACAGTACCTACGGCCGTTTCAGCATTCGGATGCTGCGGGGACACCTCGCGCCGTTGCTGGTCTGGATCGCCGCCGCCGCCTGTGTGGTGATCCTGTTCCAGCACCGGACCCGACGGTACGAAATCGTCGGCATCGCCCGGGGACGTGTCGCCCAGGTGGCCGCCAACTGCAACGGCCGCCTCATCGAGGTCAGGGTCGGCCTCTATGACAAAGTCACCGCCGGGCAGACCCTTGCCGTCGTCGACACCCTGCTCGACAGCGAGCGCCAGCCCGAACTCCTCCAGGCCCAGATCGCCACCGTCAAGGCCGAGATCGACCGCCTGACCGCCGAAGTGGCGGCCACCCAGGAGACCCTGCTGACCGAGAAGACCGAACGGGAGAATGCCCACGTGGAGGCCAAGCGCCGGTTTGACCTGGACGTCGAGAGCGCCCGACTCGGCATCCTGAGCACCCAGGCGACACTTGCCGCCGACAGAGTCACTCTCAAAGACCTCGAGTCCGACGTCCGGATCCTCGACGACCTCGTCAGGAAGGACGCCATCGGCCCGTATGAACTGGAGAAGGCCCGGGCCGCCTACGAGTCGCTGGCCGCGAAGATCGCCGAGAATGAGCGGCTGCTTGAGCAGGCCCGCGCCGACCTGCAGATCAACCTGGAGCGTCAGAAGCAATATAGCCAGGTCGAGATTCGCCATCCGGACATGGATCGCGTCCTCGACGCGATTCGCAAGGCGATCACCGTTCAGGAGCGGCTGATGGGAGAATACACGGCCATCGCCAATCGGCAGCCTGTTGAAATCAAGGCCCCGATAGACGGCGTCGTGGTAGGCGTCCACGGCCGGTCCAACGAGCGGGTCCTCGACCGTCCCGGCGAAAACCTTATCAGTACGGTCGGCGAGGCCGTGAGCGCGGGCCGGCCCATCATGGCCATTGCCTCGGAGCAACCCACCGAGGTCGTCGCCTA
>DSDB01000112.1 GCA_011057845.1 Phycisphaerales bacterium
CGCCGCAATCAGTCCATGCTCAAGCGTGTGGCCCGCTACACGGTCGAACGATGGGCCACGGATTTCGTCCAGCGGCTTGCCGATATCAAGGCGACTCAGACGCTACTGTCGATGCGGAGCCTGACGCCCGCGGTGTGCCGGGAGATTGTCGCCGCGTACCACGGGAGCCGGCGTAGTCTGTTTCTTCTGGACTACGATGGGACGCTCCGCGAGTTTGTCGGCCAACCGGAGGCCGCCATGCCGGATCCGGACCTGTGCCGGATGCTCGCTCGGTTGTCCGATCGGGACGGCAATGAACTCGTCATCATCAGCGGGCGCGACCGACGGATACTGGAGGACTGGCTGGGCGATCTCGACGTCCATCTGGTGGCCGAGCACGGCAACTGGCGCCGCCGGCGCAGCGGGCAATGGGAATGCCGAGGCTCCCTGGCCGATCACTGGAAGGATGCGATTCGACCGATTTTGGATCTGTACGCGGACCGGACGCCCGGTTCCTTCGTCGAGGAGAAGGATTTCTCGCTCGTGTGGCACTGCCGACGCAGTGATCCGGAACTGGCGCATGTTCGGATGCAGGAGTTGCGAGGCGCCCTGGTGGGCCTGACGGAGAACCTGGACCTGGGCGTCTTCGAGGGCGCCCGCATTTTGGAGGTCAAGAGCGTGGCGGCCAACAAGGGTTCGGCGGCGGAGACCTGGCTGGCGCGGGGTCCGTGGGAGTTCATCTTCTGCGCCGGCGACGATTATACGGATGAAGACATGTTCGCGGCGATGCCCGAACATGCCTATACCATCAAGGTCGGAGGAGGCTCCAGCCGGGCCCGCTTCAGCGCCGGTTCGGTCTCGGTGGTGCGCAAGCTCCTGGAAAACCTTGCGGAATAGCAGCCTATGAAGAATCTTGACTATGGCGTCATCGGCAACTGTACGACGGCGGCCCTGGTGAGCCGCACCGGCAGTATCGACTTCTGCTGCCTGCCGTATTTTGACAGCAGTTCAATCTTCGCGTCCCTGTTGGATGAAGAGCGGGGCGGGCGATTCGCCATCGAACCGGCCGCCGGCTGCAAAATTACGCAGGAGTATCTGCGGCGGACCAACATTCTGGTGACGCGGTTCGCGCGGGGTTCGGATGTCCTGGAGGTGTTCGATTTCATGCCGCGGTATCGAACCGAATCCGGGGCCTATCACTGTCCGCCGGACATTGTCCGGTATCTGCACGTCGTCAGCGGGCGCCCGAAGGTGCGGATTCGCTACGAGCCGCGGCCGGGCTACGCTCAGCATCCGGTGCGGCGGGAGCTGTCGGCCGAATTCCTGAAGCACTGCACCACGGCGGGCAAGTACGAATCCGTCTACCTGTACTCGGACCTGCCGCTGACGGACGTCGCCGACGCCAAACCCATCACACTCACGGAAGACCACTACCTTCTGATGAGCTACAATCAGAAGATTGTGCGGCTGGACGTGGATTATATCCGGCTGGAGTATGAGCGGACCAAGGTGTACTGGATGGGATGGCTGGCGCGGACGGACAGTGTGACGGCCTGGCCGCGGGCCGTGCAGCGCAGCGCCCTGGTCCTGAAGATGCTGGCCTTCCAGAAGACCGGCGCGATCCTGGCGGCGGTGACCACCTCGCTGCCGGAGGCCATCGGCGAGGTCCGCAACTGGGATTACCGGTACTGCTGGCTGCGGGACGCGGGGATGACCATCAGTGTCCTGACGCGGCTGGGCCATTATTCCGTGGCCAAGCGGTTCCTGAATTTCATCCTCGATATCGTGCCCTACAAGGACGAGAAGATACAGATTATGTACGGCATCCGCGGCAACCGGACGCTCAAGGAGATGGAGTTGGACTGGCTGCGGGGCTATGAGGGCTCGCGGCCGGTGCGCGTCGGCAACAGCGCCCATTTCCAGAAGCAGAACGATATCTACGGCGTCCTGATGGACGTCATCTATCAGTCATTCCGCCTTTTCTACAACACGCTCGATTACCGCGAGGACCTCTGGACGGTGGTTCGGACTCTGACCCGGCATATCTACAACAACTGGCGCAAGACCGACAGCGGGATATGGGAGTTCCGCAGCGAACGCAGGCATTTCGTGTTCTCGAAGATTCTATGCTGGGTGGGCATGGACCGGGCGGTCAGCATGGCGCGGTTCTTCGGCAAGACCGCCGATGCGGAAAATTATGCGAGGCTGCGCGACGCGATACGGACCGATATCCTGAACAAGGGCATCGACCCCCAAACCGGCGCTTTGACGCAATACTACGGCGCCGCCAGCTTTGATTCGGCGAATCTCCTGGCCGAGCATTATGGTTTCTGCAGTGCCGGCGATCCGGTGTATGTCAAGACGGTGGAGCAGACGTGGAAGCACCTGAGCGTCGATGGGTTGATGTACCGCTATCGAGAGCCGGATGACTTTGGCGTGCCTCGCTCGTCGTTTACCGTCTGCACGTTCTGGATGATCAAGGCGTTGTATCGGATCGGACGCTGCGAGGAGGCGATGGCGCAGTTCGAGCGGCTGCTCGGCTACGGCAACCATCTGGGGCTCTATAGTGAGGATTTGGACTTCAAGACCAAGCGTCTGTTGGGCAACTTCCCGCAGGGATACACGCATCTGGCCCTGATTGATACGGCGCTGGCCCTGTCGGATACGCCGTCGTACGGCTCCGGGGCCGAGACGTTCGTGCCGAGTCGGCCTGCTTGACGGCCGAGGCGCCGACCGTCATTATGGGCTCGCGGGCTGTTCGCGGGGTCCGTGGTTGCCGACAGGCTGTTGATGAGGTGTAGCATGGCGGTATCCCATCGAGTGATCATGGCGGCGTTGCTGGTTGTTTCAGCGGGATATGAGGGATTCGTATGGGCCGCCGCGGGGCGAACGGCGGCGGACGACGCGGTGTACCATGTCGAGGCGATCTTCCCGGCGGTCCACGAGCACGTTCACGGATCGACCATCGTAGAATTGCCCAACGGGGACCTGCTGGCGGCCTGGTTCCAGGGTTCGGGGGAGCGATGGGCCGATGACGTGGCCATCATGGGGGCCCGGCGGCCGCGCGGAGCGCAGGCGTGGTCCGAGCCGTTTGTCATGGCGGATGTGCCCGGTTTCCCTGATATCAATCCGATTCTGTTTATGGATGGCCAGGGGCGGCTGTGGCTGATGTGGTATACGGTCATGGCCAACCAATGGGAGACGTCGCTGCTCAAGTATCGAATCAGCGAGGACTTCGCCGGGGCCGGGCCCCCAAAATGGGCCTGGCAGGAGGTCTTGCATGTCAAGCCCGGCGACCCGGCCGAGCGGGGCATCCAGCCCGAGGACCGGTTTGTGCGGTCGATTGAGCGGCAGATTGCAGATTATGCCGGGTATCTGGCGGCGGGCGAGGGGTTGACGGGCAAGATCGCGGGCGGGGCAAAGGCGGCCGTGTGGCGTGCCTGGGGCGCAGAGCTTCTGGACAAGGCCCGCGGCAAGGATAGGGTCCGCGGCGGGCGCCTGTATGACGGCAAGGGCGGGTATAGGGACGCGGAACTGGGGTATCCGTACTTTCGGCGGATGGGCTGGCAGACGAAGAACAAGGCCGTTGTGCTCGAGTCGGGCCGCATTATTGTGCCGTTGTACTCGGATGGATTCAGTTTCTCGCTGATGGCGGTGACCGACGACGGCGGCGCGACATGGCAATTCAGCCAGCCGCTGGTGGCCGCGGGCAACATCCAGCCCGGTATCGCCGTCAAGTCGGATGGGACGCTCGTGGCATATATGCGGGATAACGGCCCGGCGCCGAAGCGGCTGCATGTCAGTTCATCGAGCGACGGTGGACTGACGTGGACCGGGGTGCGGGACTCCAATCTGCCCAATCCCGGCGCCGGAGCCGACGTAGTGACGTTGGCCAATGGCCACTGGGTGCTGGCGTACAACGATACTGAGAAGGGGCGGCACAGCCTGGCGGTGTCGCTGTCGATGGATGAAGGCCGGACCTGGCCCCATACCCGGCATATCGAGAATGACTCGCGGGCCGACGGGCAGGCGAGCTCCAGTGCCTATCCGGCCGTCATCCAGGGCCGCGACGGCCTGCTGCATGTGACCTACAGCTTCCACCGCAACGACACCCAGGGCGGCCCGGGCAAGACCATTCGCCACGCCGGTTTCAATGAAGCGTGGATCCTACACGGTGACCCCGACATGATGAAGTGATCGCAATCGGTAGGGTGTGCAACTTGTTGCACACGCGGATTCTCATTCATACAGGAATTGGGCGGTTGCGCGGGTATCTTTCGAGACGGTGGTGCGGGCCCAATAGGCACAGAAGGCGTCAGGGAATCGGTGCGTGATAGTCTGTCCGGCCGGGACGGCGAAGGTGCGATACGGTCGCCAGTTCCCATTGCCGTCGATATCGACATCGACGCGGATATCGACCTGCCCGGGGCTGCTATGGGCCAGCGTGAG
>DSDB01000601.1 GCA_011057845.1 Phycisphaerales bacterium
CGCGAGCGTCGGCGTAATCTCCGGGCGAATCGCCAGGTCGCGGCCGCCCCGGTCCTGGAGGCTGAACAACTGCTCGACGATCTCGTCGCCGCTCTTGATCTGGTACATCTGCAGGTGCTCGAAAATCGGCCCGTCGTACTCCTCGAAGCCGCTGCGCAGCGACGCCTGCCGCCAGCCGTCCGTGATCCGGTTGCGAACCGCCATTTCCGGCGGATAGAAATCCCGCGTCCCCTTGACCGGCGGTATCTTCATTTGCGGTTGCCCCCTTTGGCTTTCCGAGGCACACCGCCGCGGTGGGTCCGGCGCTTCTCGACGGCGTTGTTGTCGAACTTGATGCGGATGTACTCCTCCATCTGCCTGTCGCTGGTGAAGTGCAGCTCGTAGTCGTACTGGCCTTCGACAAAGTCGCAGTCGCTGTGCCGGTAGCCGCGGCAGATCCGCGGCCGCTTCTCGTAGATCCGGCAGCGATAGTCCCTGTCCGACAGGTGCCGACACTTGTTCTTGATATTGATGTACCAGTCGCCGTCTTCCACGAACACCGTGATATCCTCATGGCACAGATACCACCGGATATCATCGAAGTCCTCCCGCGTCTCGGGCGTCTCAATCGGCAAGGCCACATACCGACAGCAAAGCCCCCGGCACTTCGCACACTGACTATCCATCGCCTTCGCAGCCATCCAGCCCAAACACTCCAATGCAGACCACGCTTCCTGCCGTCAAGACACGCCACGCAATCCAAAAGCCGCACTATAAGCCCTCATACCCGCACCGTCAAGCCATTCGACAAGGGTAGGATCAGCCGCCTGCTTCAGGCGAATCCCGGCTTTCAGGGAGCTGCGTCTGGACAACCCGTGCGTCGGCCCCGGCGGCAGCCGGAGCACCGGTCGCCGCCGGGGGGCTGAGACTCTCTATGCGTTCACGGGGGTTCCCGGAACCGGCCTTTATCCGATCGACTCGTCAATCCACCCCAATAGTTCCTTGAGGTCGGCCAGCGTAATATCGCCCATGTGCGCGATTCGGAACGTCTGCTCCTTGAGCTTCTTGTAGCCGTTGCCGAAGGCCGTGTTGTGCTTGGCCTGCACCGCGGCGATGACCTCCGCCACGTTGATCGACCGCGTGTTTTTCACCGTCGTCAGGGTATTGGAGGCATACTTGGCGTCGCAGAACAGCCCGAACTTCCGGGTCGCCCAATCCCGCACGAAGTCGCCCATCTCTTTGTGCCGCCGCCACACGTTCTCCATGCCCTCAGCCACCAGTTTGGTGCACTGATAGTGCAGGGCCATGATGTGCGGAATCGCCGGCGTCGTCGGTGTCTGGTTCTTCTCCGCCGCCTTGGCAAACTCCTGGAAGTCAAAATAGTAGCCGCGTCCGGGCACCTTCTTGCTCTTGACCAGCGCTCGATGGCTCACGGCCGCCACCGTCAGTCCCGGCGGAATCGCAAAGGCCTTCTGCACCGAGGCAAACGCCACATCCCATCCCCACTCGTCGAACTTCAGCGGCAGACCCACCATGCCGCTGACCGAATCCACGAATACCAGCACATCCGGGTACTTCCGCTTCATCATCGCGGAGATGTCCGCCACGGGATTCATCAGGCCCGTGCTCGTTTCGTTGTGGACGATGGTCAGGGCGGCGAACTGCCCCGTCGCCAGTTTCTCGTCAATCATCTCCGGCAGCGTGGGCCGGCCCCATTCCACCTTCAAGGTCTCCACCTGGCGTCCGCAACTGGCGGCCACGTCCGCCCATTTGTCGCTGAACGCGCCGCAGCAGGCGCACAGCACTTTCTCGTCAAAACCAACGCAGTTGCGGATCGCCGCCTCCCACAGGCCCGAGGCCGAAGACGTGGACAGGAACACATTCTGCTGTGTAAAGAGTATCGTCTTGAGCATGTCCACCGTCTCTTTGTGCAGCATGGCATACTCCTTGCCGCGATGACCGAGCGTCGGACGGGCAAGCTGCTTGAGGACGTCGTCGTTGACCTTCACCGGTCCAGGTATGAACAATCTTGGCGGATTTTTCCAGTCTGGCATGTTTGTTCCCCGTATCACTTATAGTTTTTGAATGACCAAACCTGTAAAGAACTTCGGATGAAAGAACGTCGATTTCTGGGGCATTTTCTCCCCGGCTTCGGCGACGTCCCGTATCTGACTGATCCTGGGCGGATTCATGAAGAACGCGACCTGCTTGCGGCCTTCATCAACCGCCCTGATCGAGTCCCCAATGGCGTTCTCCTTGTCCTTGATGTACTCAACAAAGCCCTCGCCCGCCAACTGCGACTCGCCGACACCGAGCAACCGCTCGATCACCAGTTTGTGCAGGATGGCCACATCCAGCCCCCGCCATGCCTTACTTCTGCCGGCGCCGGGGCCGTCCATCGCGGAGGCATCCTCCAATACCGCCACATAGAACGCCCCATCGCCCCAGTAGATCCCGAAGGCGTTGCGGCCCGCATCAAAATGCCCACGAAGCCGTTTCATCATGTCGCCGCACGCGCGTTTCTTGCCCGCCGGCCCTTCGAAGGCAATGCGTTCGAGGGCGAAATGCTCCTTGACGGCCGCGATGAGCTGTTTCCCGTCAAAATCCGGGACGTTGCCCACGAGCCGATGGGTCGCCAGGACGACGAGCCCTTCGTGGCAGGTATTGACGAAGGCCATCATCTGCCACGCGGCCGCTTCGCCTCGTTCGGCGAGAGTCGCCAGCCCGGTCTCATACCTGTGATGCCCGTCCGCGATGACGACACTCTTGTCGGCCATCATGCGGGCGATCGCATCAATATCCGCCCGCCCGGTCACCGCGTAAAGCCGGTGCCGAACCCCATCGCCGTCGGTCATGTCCAGCAGCACCGGTCCACGGGCGGCTTTCTCCATAATCTCGTCGGCGACCATCCGCGGGTCTTCGTACAGCATGAACACCAGCCCGAGCTTGGCCCCGGTGGCCCTTTCCAGGCGCAACCTGTCCGCCTTCGGCTTGCTCAGCGTCTGTTCGTGCGGCCGAACCACCGGCCCGAACGGCTCCAGCTTGCCCAATCCGACAAAGCCATCGCGGCGGTAATGACGACCGGCGGCCTCAAAGTCCTGTATGTAGGCGTAGATCGCCTCTTGGGTATCCTGCTTGAGGACCCCCTGGTCGATCCACTGCTTCAGATAGCCGGCGGCCCGGGAATACACATTGACGGCCTCTCCATCGCCCAGCTCCGCCTTGCCCCGGATGATCCGCACGATATTGTGCTCGCTGCGCTCGTAAAGCCGCTGCTGCTCGGCCTCGTTGATGACATCGTATGGCGGCGAAATGCACGCGCCCGCATCGCCCACAACGCCGGGGTCAAACCTGTATCCCTTAAACGCCTTGATCTGCATTGCCTATAGCCGCCTGTCAAATGGCCCGCCGGCCGCCGAATGGCCCGAAGTGCCGTATCCGGTCATGCCCACAGCGGTGATTCCGCGCCCGGGTACGACCCGGACACATCATAATTGAGATTGTACTTGTGTTCACAAGTTCTTGTCAACAGAAACTGCATCAAAGTCCAACGAATATTCCAACCGACCCCTTCAGAGTCGCTTGCGGGCCTTGTCGGCCAGATACTCGTTGATGGCCGCGGCCGCGACCCGCCCCTGGCCCATCGCCAGAATGACCGTCGCCGCCCCCAGGACAATATCCCCGCCGGCATAAACGCCTTCGAGGGATGTCCTGCATTTCTCATCGACCACGATATTGCCCCAGCGGTTAAACTCCAGACCCGGCGTGGTCTGGCGAATCAGCGGATTTGCCCCGTTGCCGATGGCGATAATGACCGTATCGACCTCGATCTGGAATTCCGAGCCTTCGATGGGCATCGGCCTTCGCCGCCCGGAATCATCCGGCTCGCCCAGCTCGAACTTCAGGCACTCTAACGCCCGCACGTAGCATTCATCATCCCCGATAATCCGTCTGGGGCTTTGCAGAAGGAGAAACTCCACGCCTTCCTGTTTGGCGTGGTGGACTTCCTCGACCCGGGCGGGCATCTCCTTCTCCGTCCGCCGGTACACAAGGTACACCTTCTCGGCCCCCAGGCGCACCGCCGTCCTGGCCGCATCCATCGCCACGTTGCCGCCCCCCACCACCGCCACACGCCTGGACATGGCAATCGGCGTATCGGCCCCGGCGCCAAATTCATACGCCTTCATCAGGTTCGCCCGCGTCAGGTACTCATTGGCGCTGTAGACCCCCACCAAAGACTCCCCCTCAATACCCATGAAATGCGGCAGACCCGCCCCGACGCCGATGTAGACGGCGTCGTAACCGTCCTCGTGCATCAACTGGGCGACGGTGCGCGTCCGCCCGACAATGAAATTGCACACAATCTCCACGCCCATCCTGCGGAGCGTCTCAAGCTCCTTGCGGACAATGGCCTTGGGCAGCCGGAATTCTGGTATACCATAGACCA
>DSDB01000405.1 GCA_011057845.1 Phycisphaerales bacterium
GAGTTTATCGAGCCAACGTGTGTTGTGGACGAGGACAATTCGCCGATTGCAACGATCCAGGACGGCGATGGCGTGGTGTTCTTCAATTTCCGCGGCGACAGGCCCAGGGAAATCTCGCGGGCGCTCGTCGATCCGGACTTCAAGGAGTTCCCGCGGACGAGCAGGCCGGATGTGTTCTTCGTGTGCATGACCGAGTATGACGCGACGCTGCCGGCCCCGGTAGCCTTCACCAAGCCGCCGAAGATGAAGAACATCCTGGGCGCCTACTGGAGCTCGCTGGGCCTCAAGCAGTTTCGCTGCGCCGAGACGGAGAAGTACGCCCATGTGACGTTCTTCTTCAACGACTACACCGAGCAGCCGTATCCGGGCGAGGACCGCCAGATTGTGCCCTCGCCGAGGGTCCGCACCTACGACCTCAAGCCCGAGATGAGCGCCTACGAGGTGGCCGGGGTTGTTGCCGAACGGCTGGACAGCCGCCAATACGACGTGGTGGTGGTCAACTTCGCCAATCCGGACATGGTCGGACACACGGGGGTCCTGGAGGCCGCGATCAAGGCCGCCGAGGTGGTCGATGAGTGCGTGGGCAAGATCCTCTCGAAGGTGCGGGATCTGGGCGGGGTGGCCATCGTGACGGCCGACCACGGGAACTTCGAGAAGATGATCGACGGTGATCCGGATCACCCGCATACCGCACATACGGTCGGCGATGTGCCGCTGGTGGTCTACGACGACCGCTACAAGGGCCGCGCCCTGCGACAGGGCGGAACCCTGGCCGATATCGGGCCGACGATGCTGGATATGATGGGCCTGCCCCAGCCGCCGGAAATGACCGGCCGGAGCCTGTTGCCTTGAAGTCAATCGGAGGCGAATGCAATGAAGCTGGATCTGAGCAGTCTTCGCAAGGCGATTGATTCTCTGGAAAGAACACTACGCGTTGCCGAGGACAAATCTCTGGCGGCCGAACTGGACGATGATGTAACGGATGCCATAAGGGCGGGTGTGATCCAGAACTTCGAGTTCGCATACGAATTGTGCTGGAAATTCATGAGGCGGTGGCTCAAGGAAAACGCCCAGGCCGAGGAAACCGAACACCCGCGCACCCGCAAGGAAGTCTTTCGTCTGGCGGCACGTTACGGTCTGGTGAGAGACCCTCTCTCGTGGTTCGCCCATAGCGATGCACGCAATCTGACTTCGCACACCTACGATGAGGCTACCGCCGAGTCGGTGTATAGGTCGGCATTGGATTTCCTGGAAGATGCGAAATACCTTTTGGTCAAGCTGCAAGAACACAATGAATGATTGACGTCGAGGAGAAATACTTGGCCGTAGTCCGCCGTATCCTGGCCGAGCACGTGCCGGATTGCGAAGTCCGCGTTTTTGGTTCGCGGATTGAGGGCAAGGCGCGTGAATTCTCCGATCTCGACCTCGTGCTGGTGGGCGGCGAGAAGCTGAATTGGCGAAGAATCGAGTCGCTCAAAGACAGCTTTGCCTCATCCGACCTGCCGATGATCGTGGAGGTCATTGACTGGCACGCCATATCGGACGAGTTCAGGGCGGTTATCGAGAATCACTACGAAGTCATACAAGATAGGACACTGAGGCAGTCGGATGGCTAGAACGCGACCCAGTAGGTTTGCGCTGGACGCCGGGAGATGTCTGCAAGAGGCGGTGCGGGAGGAGTTGAGGCCCAAGGCGTTGCTTGGGCAGTATGTTATTATCAGTCGTAAGGGCAGGCCTTGCCGGGTTTCAGCCAAAGAGGCGATGAAGATGGCTGAAGGAAAGAAACAGTCATAGGGGTCAGAAGAGAATGCTTGATGCAACGGACTCTTCATTTTTGAAGGGGCAATGACGATGAGCGGCATAACGAGGCGGCGGTTTATGGCGGGTGTGTCGGCGGGGATGCTGACGGCGATGTCGGGCGTCTCGCTCGGAGGCGGCGCGCCCAGGGGTCGGGCGGGCAAGCTGGCCTTGCTGGGCGGCACACCGGTTCGCGGCAAGCCCTTCAGTGCATGGCCCATCTGGAGAGATAAGGATGACCAGCCGATCATCGAGATTCTCCGCAGCGGCAAGTGGTTTCGCGGCTGGGGCGATGTCGTCAGGCAATGGGAGGCGAGGTATGCGGAGTTGACCGGGGCAACGGCGTGCCTGGGCACGATGAACGGCACGAACGCCCTGCTGACGGCCCTGCACGTACTGGACGTGGGCGTGGGCGACGAGGTCATCGTGCCGCCGTACACGTTCGTGGCGACGATCAGCGTGGTGCTGATGTCAAACGCCCTGCCGGTCTTCGCGGACGTCGACCCCGAGACCTTCCAGATCGACCCGGAGGATATCGAAAAGCGGATCACGCCGCGGACGCGGGCGATTATTCCGGTGCATATCCTCGGCGGCGTGGCCGACATGGACCGCGTCAACACGGTGGCGAAGAAACACGGCTTGGCCGTCATCGAGGATGCCTGCCAGGCGCACCTGGCGCAGTGGCGGGGCAAACATGTGGGCACTCTGGGGGATCTGGGCTGTTTCAGCTTCCAGAACTCGAAGAACCTGCCCTGCGGTGAAGGCGGGGCCGTTATCGGGATGGACTCAAAGCTCATGGACCAGTGCCACTCGTTCACCAACTGCGGGCGGCCCTATGGGAGTGTCCAAGGCGGGGGCGGCAACGCCCGACTGGGCACGAACCGGCGGATGACGGAGTTGCAGGCGGCGATCCTGCTGGCCCAGATGCAGTATATCGAAGACTACGCAAAGCAGCGCACGGAGAACGCCGCGTACCTGACCTCGAAGATCGAAAAGATTCCCGGCATTTCCGTGCGCAAGGACTACCCGGGGACGACACGGTGTGCGTATCATCTGTATGCGTTGCGGTACTTTGCGGACGAGTTTGGCGGTGTGCCGCGAGGCAGGTTCCTCGAGGCGCTGCGGCGTGAGGGCATCGAGGTCTCCGGCGGGTACGGGCCGCTCAATAAGGAAGGGATTATCGCAGGTACACTGGCGTCGAAGAGTTTCCAGCGGGCGTTCTCGAAGGAGCGGCTGGATGCGTATCACCGAGACAACGAGTGCCCGGCCAACGACAGACTGTGCGAGCAGGCCGTCTGGCTGCCTCAGTACCTGTTGCTGGGCAGCAAGGCGGACATGGACGACATCGCCGAGGCCTTCTGGAAAGTCTATGAGAACCGCACCCTACTGGCGTAGGGCAGGTAAAAGGTGAAAAGCACAAGGTGAAAAGGATGATGCCGCCGGAGGCGGTAACGCTTTCATGGGTCGGATAGCGGTTCTTGACGCGAATATGGTCAACATGATCGCGGCCGGCGAGGTGATTGAACGTCCCGCCAGCGTGGTCAAGGAGTTGATGGAGAACAGCATCGACGCGGGAGCGACCCGGATCCGCGTGGAGGTCGAGGATGGCGGGCGAAAGCACATCGGCGTCGCCGACAACGGCTGCGGGATGGACCCCGAGGATCTGGAGCGGGCCTTCGAGTCCCACAGCACCAGCAAGATACGGGTGCTCGACGACCTGGACGCTATCGCAACGCTGGGATTTCGCGGCGAGGCGCTGGCCAGTATTGCGTCGATTGGCCTGGTTCGGGCGGTGACCCGTCCCGCCGGGGCCGAGTCAGCGTATTGCCTGGAGATGGACTGCGGTCTGCGCGGGCCAATCACCCCCTGCAGCGCCGACGTGGGCACCACCATCGAGGTGCGGGATATCTTCTACAAGTTGCCCGCCCGGCGCAAGTTTCTGCGGACGGCCAATACGGAACTGGGGCATGTGACGGAGCAATTCACGCGCATCGCCCTGGCGCATCCACGGATGGAGCTGACGCTGACGCACAAAGGGCGGGAACTGTACCGGTTGGAGTCGGATGAGCCGCTGCGGACCCGAATCAGCAAGCTCTTCGCGATGTTGTCGGCGGATGTGGCCGGCGAGTTCATTGAGGCGGCCGGTGAGGAAAAGGGGATGCGCATCACCGGCCTGCTCGGCGGGCCCGGCCTGTCGCGGACGACCAACCGATTCCAATACGTCTTTCTCAACGGCCGCTACATCCGGGACAAGTTCATCTCCCATGCCGTCCGGGAGGCCTATCGCGGGCTTCTGGAGCCGGATCGCCATCCCGTCGTCTTCCTGTTCATCGAGATGCCCTACGAAGACTATGACGTGAACGTGCATCCGACGAAGATCGAGGTGCGGTTCTACAACTCCAACCTGGTGCATTCGCAGGTGCTGGGCTGCCTTCGGGAGCGCCTGCTGGCCTCGCGAATGGACGCCTACGGCCAGACCCCCGCGGCGGTGCACACCAGCCCGCGGGTGGGCATGGCCGCCGGCGGACCCAGACGCCAGGAAATCGCCGACGCGATGGCGGATTTCTTCCGGCGGCACAAACCGATGCACGCGCAAGGGCGTCTGCCGATGCGCTCGGGGGCCGGGC
>DSDB01000502.1 GCA_011057845.1 Phycisphaerales bacterium
GCGATCGAGTAGAACAGGCTTCAGGCTTCAGGATCCTGTAGCCTTTTACGGTCGGATCAACTCACCGGTTGCTTTGTTCCAGTGAATCGTCCGCAGGTTCATCTTGTGCTGCTTGGCGTGGCAATCCGTGCAGTACTGCTTCTGCGTCGGGTCGGACTGGGCGGCCGTGTCGAAGATGGTCGCCGCTCCTTCGAGCAGAGACTTGTGGGAGCTGACACGCTGGATGTCCTGTCTCGGATGGCACATCATGCAGGTCGGGTTGATCCGCTCGGGCGGGAACATCAGTTCCGGCGGCGTCAGGTTGTTCTCATCGGAGCGATGCCGCTCGGACTCGCCGTGGCAGCGTTCGCAGCCGATGCCCGCCTTCTCATGCCGGGCGGCGAAGGGCTCGTCGAGAAAACCGGCGTGGCAGGCGGCGCAGAACGGATTGGCGGTAAATCGCGGCTGGGGGGGATCGGCGACGGCGGGCTCAACGGTCTGCGTGGAGACCTTCTCTGAAACGCCCACCTGTTCATCCGGCGTGCAGCCAACGGCGGCGAGCAGCAGCACGACACCGGTGGCCGCGGCCCATACAAAGAGTAATCCCGTGCGGTCAACCTTCATCCTCATGCACATCTATCGTTTGGACTCCAATTTCGTCGTTCGTATTGCGTATATCGTACTGCGTCGGGGTGGCGGCCTTTGCCGAAGGCAAGGGCCGGATCAAAGCAGCCCTTCGCTGCGCGAAAGGCTGCCACCCATCCGCTGAGTTATTCACCGAGGCGCCGTGCCCGTCGGTATCGCTTCACTGACGGCGGGCTTGTGTGAATACTGCACGGGCTGGAAGCCCGTGCTACGGGGTACGAGCATCCGGGCCGTGGCACACGGGCTGGAAGCCCGTGGTACGGACGATCAGACGTATTCCCAGCTGCGCAGCCACTGGTACTCCGGCGTCAGATTGGCCCAGCACTGGTCCATGGCCTGTTCGAGTTCTTTGGCCTCGGACTTGCTGAGTTCACGGTCTTCCTTCACGGCCAGGGCCATGTTGTCCACCTGATGTTCGTTGATCAGGCCGGGAATCGGCGCTGTGATGGCCGGGTTGCAGAGGATGTACCGGACGGCCATGCGGGCGAGTTTGTCATCTTCCTCGCGATGGGGATCATCCGGTGCGCTGGTGCCCTTGAACAGCGATGTGCCGGAGAACGGCTTGATCCCGAAGATGCCCACGTCATGCTTCTGCACCGCCTCAAAGAGACTGTCGGTCGGCAGGACTTTGCTCTTGGCCGTGTATGGCGTGCAGACACACTGCACCGTGTCCGGATAGGTCTCGATCATCGACTTGATGTGCGGTCGGTCGTGCGAGGAGAAGCCGGTGAATCGCGCCTTGCCCTGTTGGCGGGCCTTGTCCAGGGCGGCCATCATGGCGTCGACTTCGGCCTCGCTGTGGCGGCCGGACTGCTCGTGCATCGTGATCCGCCACACGTCGACGTATTCGAGCTTCGCTTGCCTCATGCCCTTGTCCAGCGTGCCCAGCAGTGCATCGGTGGTGCGGAAATTCTCGTTGCGCAGTTCCTCCTGATACCAGGAGAATCCGAGGAACATCGAATCGCGCCGCCCCCGCAGGGCGTCGGCATAGGCGATGACCTCCTGCATGGTGCAGGCGTCAATGTAGTTGACGCCGCGCTCGATGCACCGCGTTACGACGTCGCGTCGGTTCTTGCGGAAGCCCTCATCATCGAGCTTGGCGCTGAGCCAGCCGCCGCCGCCGAACACCCCCGGGACCACCCTATCCACGCGCTTCCAGTGGCCGCCGAGGCACACGGCGGAGACCCACATGTTGGTCTTGCCGGCGCGTCGGTACTCCATGTCGGGGTTGTAACTGCGGGTCTTGCGGACTACGGCGTCGTTGGCGGCACCAGCGGTGCTCACGTTCAGGCTCGTGGCCAGGCCCGCCATTGTCGCGGCCGCGGCGGTGTCGCGAATGAAATCCCGCCGCGTCAGATTCCTGAAATCCTGTCGTTGTGTCATGGTCAGCTCCTTGAGATTCACCTTGAAGAACGGACTTGCGTCCGGCCGGACAACTTGCCCACCTTAACATGTCCGGCGTATGGGTTCAAGGCAGCGTTTTTCAGAAAATCTGTCGCTCACGGGCAGCGGAGCTCGATGTTCAACGTGCAGGGTTCAACGTTCAACGGGCTATGGGCGTGAGTCGTGCGTCGTGGGTCTGGAGCCACTGGCGACCGAGTTCTTCAACGTCAAACCAGCCGACGCATCCGTCGCCGTCGAGGTCGGCGCGGCCACATTCGTTGCATGCCGTATCCAGCCATCGGCCGCACAGCAGCGCCAGATCGCGCACGTTGACCTTGCCGTCGGAATCGATGTCGCCGCTGAGGTACGGCCCCTCATCGAAGCCGTAGGTGCGAACAGCATCGGCCATGAAACCGGTCTCGGCGTAGATCATCCGGACGTTCTTTGCTCTCAGCGCATCGAGCTGTTCCCGCGGGACGCCGCCGTCCAGGCGCGGCTCGAAGAGAAACTCCTCGCTGAAATTGTGGTGGCCCGGGCGATACGTCTGTGCGTACCAGCCTCGCAGGACGATCGGGGTGGTTGTGATTCCCTGGATGGTTGTGTCAATCCAGCGGACCAGAGGCGCCGTATATCCGGCCGTGGCACCGCTCGGCGGGGGCGGCCAGTAGAAGCGGGTGCGGATCGAGACGGTTCCGACGCCCTTGATTGCGACGGGCCCTATCTGGCGGTCCTGGAACAGGTCCCCGATGTTGGGCCGCGGGCAAGGCGTCAACATAACCCACTCGTTCGTGGTGAATGTCGGGCCCTGCCAGGTGATCGTCGGGACGGGCAGGTCATAGTCCGCTTCAAGGTACAGACGGTTCTGCTCCGACAGCAGCAGGATAGGACCGCCGCGGGCCGCCATGCGGGTCGGCACGCCGTCGGTGTGCAGGCGGCAGAATCGCGGATTGGACAGAGGGTGCATACGCCAGCCGTCCGTGAAGTCGGCGGGATAGTACGGCGCCGTCTGGCTCTGTGAGAGTTGGTGCAGAGCGTAGGGTAAGTGGGGCACGGATCCACACAGCCGCCGGATTCGCCCGTCCGCCGTGTATTCCAGGTCCACCGTTGTGTAGAAAGTGCCCTCAGGCGGCCTGGGACCCAGCCACAGCGACTGCGTATCGAGCGTCATTCGGCATTTGAGGCGGTGGTTGGCGAACACGTCCCCGTATTCGCCCTGGAAGGTGCAAAACTCCGTCGGCCGTCCCAGTAGAAACGCCGGAACGGTGTCCGATGCGTTGTTGCGGGGCAGTTCGCGGACCTGCTTGACGATGATATCGTTGCCCGGGGCGGTCTTCTTGTACTCGAAGTCCAGGATAAACTGCGTCTTGCCCGTGACGACGCTGAAGCGATTGGCGGCGGCGATCAGCAACTGGGACAGCGTGATGTAATCCTGCTGCCAGTCCATGACCGTCGCGCCAAGCGGCACGAGATTCGATTGTCGGAGGACAGTCGGATACTGGCCGAAGGAATAGACCCAGACTTCGACCTCCTCCGGAATCGAGCCATCCGTGGGATTGCTGACCGAGACGGCCCCCAGTTGCGTCGCCAGGAGGATCCGCGTCGAGTACGGTCCCGACCGCTCCAGCGTGGCCACGCCGTTGGCCAGCTCGAATTCATCGGGGAAACTGTGGTGCACGAGCAACGCCATGCCCACATCGTTCTCATCGACGCCGAACCGCAGTCGCTGCATATAGGCGTTGTCGTTGTAGAAGCTGGCGTAGACCTTGCGGATGGCCCGGAAGACGCCCCGCTCATTGCGTTCGTCGGGGTCGCAGATACTGGGTCCCTGGGTGTCGCCGTCGAGGTCGTCGGCCAGGCAGCCGGAGTAGCTGTCGTACAGGCCGGCCCCGACGAATGTGGCGCTATCCTCCATATTGCTGGAGCTGCGAAAACGTATCTTGCGCAGCGGGTCAAATCCATACGCCGGGTCCTGCAGGATGCTGATAACGGCCGCCTCCTGGGCCGGCGTAAAGTGCGTGGCGGTCGTATTCGTGAACAGGTTGCGCACGCCGTCGAGGACGGCGGCGAACTGCGCCATGTCCGAAGGCGGGTAGGTCAGCGGCCCCAGGCGCAGGGCAATTTCCTGTCGCAGTGTGCGGCCGCCGGCCAACGTCTGATCCAGGAATTCGTTCCACAGATTGAAGCCGAGGGCCACCGCCTTGGGGCAGTCGTTGGGAATCGACTGGCGGAGGATGCCGTAATTGGCGGCCTTGCCGCCGAAATAGCCGATCTGCGACGGGGTCAGGCCATCCGTCGAGACGCTGTACGAGCCATAGGCAAGCATCGGCTGAATGTGGAGGTCCGGCGGCCGCTTGAGCTGAAGTATCTCGGCCATCGCCGCTTCATCAAGGATGCCTTCCAC
>DSDB01000018.1 GCA_011057845.1 Phycisphaerales bacterium
CCGGTGGTTGTCGAGCGGTTATGGACCTGAATCGCGATGACGTTCTCGCCCGGCACGAGATAGGTTGACGGGTCCGGCAGGTTGAATGTGACCGGGACCTCGTCGGAGTAATGCGTGGCCGACGCGCGGTCGGTATACGTCGGGCTGGCGGTGGGCATGTTCTCGCGGAGGACGTGTGTGTCGTTGATCCAGACGTTGAACCCGTCGTCGTAGATGGTCTCCAGCCGCAATCCGTTCAGCCGGGTGGGGTCGTCGACGGTGAACTTCCGACGGACGAAGATGCACTTTGTGCTGCTGGAACCCGGGAGTATCGTGTTGAGGAACGACGCGGGCTTGCCCCAGCCGATAGGAGCCGCGCCTTCGGACCAGGCGGCGTCGTTGAATCCGGGCTCGCGCCAGAGGGTGATGTCCGGCGAGGTGGCCTCCCGCGTCCCCAGGAAATACTTCCATCGCGAGGCGTAGTCGAAGTAGACCACGTCATTGCTCGGGGGGATCCAGACCGAGCCGGCGGCGACTTCGGCGATTCGCCACTGGATAGCCCCGAAGGTGCCGCTGCCCTGTGGGTCGCTAAAGGCGCTGGACTGGAAGGTCAGGGCGTTGATGGGGAATCCCGTCGGCCCGGTGGCGGTAATCGTGGGGGTGTTGGGTATGGCCGAATCCTGGGCCAGCGACGCCATGTAGGCGAAGCGGCCGTCGAACCACTGCCCCGAGGGACTTCGAGTGGGCATGGAGGTCATGTAGTCCTTGAGGACCTGGACCATGTTCTCGAAGGAGCGGCTGTAGCCCTGGTCCTGGGCTTCTTCATAGAAACGCCCCTGGCCGGCCTTGTTGGAGGCGGGTTGATCGATATAGGTCGGATAGGCCGCGTCCCCCACGACCCAGTGATAATCCCACATGGCGCGGTCGGCGTCCACGATGGACAGGCCACCGGACGGGTCGTTGATGACCGCCGCGTACTCGTCGATCAGTTGCGTCATCTGTTCGAGATTAAAGAGCAGGTCGCTGAACTCGCGCACCCGGTTGCGGGCGGCGATATTGAGTTCGCTGAAACCGAGGATGCCGCGATTATAGAACGCATCGGTCATGTTCTCCGGGCGATAGTAGGTGGTCCAGGTCAGGTCCACGTCCCAGGGCAGGAGAGACCATCGCTCGAAGGTCCCCCATTCGTTGGTGGTCGGTTCCGGGCAGTGGTAGAGGAAGAAGTTCTTCTCCGTGATGTCGCCGTGGTGGGCGGCGTGCTGGACGGCTCGGTGGCTGTAGTAACGGTCCAACTCGACATTCTGGCCCCACCAGGCGGCCTGGCCGGTCGGGTTGCCCGCCAGGAAGGTGACCAGGTCCGAGTGGTCAGACGGCTGGGTGGGTCCCTGATTATTGAGCGCGCCGCCGCCGGGCCCGGCGTCGTCGGCGCCGCTGTCCATTTTGTAGAGATTGCCGTCGGCCAGGCCGTGCTCGTCGAGGAACCGGCCGTCCATCTGCTCTATCACAAGGTACAGGCCCCAGAAATCCCCGTCGAACTGGGTGCCGGAGGTCGTGATGGGGGGATGGGCGGCATTCAAACGTCCGTCTTCATTGGCCTCGTCGATAATGCGGAAGTGGACGTAGTGGGTCTTGGGGGCGGGAACGCCGGCCAGCTCGAACATGCGGAATGTCAGGGCCTCCACCATGCCATGTTCGCCACGCTGGCCGAAACTGCCCTGCTGGATGCAGGCCGAGAAGTTAAGTTTGTCCCAAGTGGTTCCGTATGGGCGTCCGTAATTGTCGCGGGCCTGGAAATAGTGCCCGCGGTTGAAGTCGAACTTCCACATGTTCTTGCCCATGGAGTACCGCCAGACGCCACCGCGGGCTCGGAAGCGGATGTGGTCGTAGACGTCGCCGTCGTAGACGAACGTGCCGGTCCAGAGGTAGTCGCTGCCACGGTACTTCTGGAGCCAGGTGGCGTTCTCGACGTTCTGTTTGGTGCTCAGGAGGTGATAGACCGGCACGGACCGCATGACCCCGATGGGGTAATCGACCTCCGGCTGGGACCCCGGGCGGATCGAACCCCGCCATGCTGGGACTCCGTCGTAAACGAAGTAGGCGAAGTTCGGCTGGGGGTCATCCAGATACGGGACCATCTGAGAAACGCCGACCGTGTCGGCGACATGGATTTTGTAGCGAATAAGGCGGCGGTGGGTCTGCATGGAGCCGGGCAGGCGAGCCGTGTATATGTTGTCGCCCGCGACGCGGTCGCCGTCAAGGCCGTCATCCCGCATGGCGACCGTAGTCCAGTTGCTGTAGTAGGCGCTGTGGTTGAGGGTGATGTAGTTGCCGGGTTCGATAATCTGGTAATAGAGCGTTACGGACGCGACGCCGTCATCGTCGGTCACTTTGGCCGTAATAGTCACCAACTCGCCGGAGCGGGGCTGCCTGGGATCGTGAGAGACCTGGCGGATGTGGGGGGGCAGGTTCGTTGTGAAGACGGCGGTGTTGGGCCGGGCAGGGGTCGGATAAGCAGATCGCCAACTGCCGGCCAGGTCGTTGTCGAAGGAGGGGTTGGTCAGTTGGATGGAAGACCCTCGGCCGGACAGGATGCCGCCCGGGGCGTCCCCGACAGTGGGCCACGGGAAGCCGAGCTTGTAGTCGACGCGGTCAACCAGTTGCCCGTGGGAGTCGCACAATTCGATCAGCTCGCCGTCGTTGCTCAGACGGCCCTCGTAGGGGCCGTGGATCAGACTCCAGGGTATGCCTCGCGGCCAGGAATCCCAGAATCTGTGGCGCATGGCATTGAGATCCTGGCACACAATGAGATAGGAGTTGGCGGCCAGAACTGTATTGGGTTCGAACGTATACGAGACGCCGTCGCGGAAGTACCAGCCGGACAGGTTCACGTCGGCGGAGCCGGGATTGTAGAGTTCGATGAATTCGACGAGGTCGGTCTTGACATCGGGGCGGTAGTGAATTTCGTTGATAACGATGTTGGCGGGCGGTTCGATTCGCCAACTATCGGCCAATAGGGCGTAGTCCAGGCCGTCGACCATGTTGTCGGAGTTGATATCCCCCATGTCGGCTGGGGATTCCAGCCAGTGGGCGGCCAGGACCTGGACATCGGTCCAGTCCAGTTTGCAGTCGCCGGAGACGTCGCCGGCCGGACAGGCCCCGCGGGCCGACCAGACCGCGAAGAGGCTCAGGGATGCTGCCAGCAGGATACCCAACGTCGGTCTGCCCATCTATGGTCTTTCCTTAAAACGCAAAACGCCACGGGGTGCTTCGCGGCCCCCCTCCGTCGTCAGACTGGTGCGGCGGCCGGCCCGGATATAGACCCCAACTCCATGATGAACACCCGCCGCACCACGAGCAGGCAACATCCTACAGCCCCCCAAGACACAGTGATAACTACTTGTACACGTATTCTAGCAGAAAAGGCCGGCGAAATCAATATGCTGGTTGCCAAACGGGCGGATTGGCAGTGGATATTAGGGCCAATCATCAGTATCATAGGGCGTTTTGGTGAGCATTTCGTTACGCAAAAAAGGGGCCTGGCGTATGAAAAAACCGGGTTTACATGGGGTGGTTGTGGCGATGGCGGTGGCCTGTTCCATCGCCCAAGCGGCCGTCGAGCCAATTCGAGCCGTTTATGAGGCGGTCCTGCCGGATCCCGCGGCCGGTTCACTGGTCCGTTCCGTCGAGATTACGCTTTGCCCGGATCGTGCCAACCCACAGGTGATCTGGCATCGGCTGGTGTGCGAGAAGAACAACGGCAGCCGGTTCAGGATCTGGCTGCTGGCCACGGGGAACGTCTTCAAGGGGCCAGCGCCACAGGACCTGGAGTTCCTGCGATATATCCTGGAAGAGCCCGGCAAGCTCCCTTTGGAATATGTGCATCAGCGAACCGGGCGAGCGCTGCTACCGCTGTTCGATTTCGTGGGCCAGTTGCTGCCACGGGCGGATGGGCATTTTGAGGGGCCGCTATTCGAGAAAGGGATATTCCTCGGCCATCCCATTGTGCGAAAGCAGGTTTCCGGGCAGGCGCGCGTACGGCCGCCCAGGAACATCCGACGGATAGTGCTCAATCCAGACCTGCTCATCGGCACGAGCCGAAATTTCAAGGATGATGGCACGGGCAGACCCGACTCGAAGGCCAATTATAGCTATACGCCCTTCGTCGAGGCCGATTACGCGAAGATGATCGCGGCCGGGATCAACTATTTCCTGGTCGATGAGAAGCAGTACGAGTGGATCGACGGCCAGGCCGTTTTCTATGAGAACTACGCCAAGAAGCCCCGATACTACCCAGAGGAGCTGTTCCGCTCGACCTTCCGCGGGGCCAATATGTTTATTGATGAGCCCGCCTGTATTCTCGCCGGGCAGCACGCCAGGGATGCCTCGCCATTACAGGCCGCGAGAAACCTGCAAGCGCACATCC
>DSDB01000210.1 GCA_011057845.1 Phycisphaerales bacterium
ATCCCGTTGACGCCCGCGGCCCCATTCAGGTCGGCCACGCAGCCCGGTTCAAGGCAGTTATCGTCCAGCCACTGCTCGGCGAATATCCTCAAATCGCGGGCATCCACCCGCCAATCCTCGTTCAAATCGCCAATCGGATAAACCTGTGCGTCGGCGGAAACACACGCTGTCACGGTCAGCATGAGCGATGCCACCAGCCTCTTCATGGGTTGTCTGACTCCTGTATGCGTATCAATGCTGTTGCGGCCTTCCCCCCTCCGAAGTCCTGGGGATGGCTGACTGGGGCAAACTCAGCGCACGACCAATGGCGGGATTACGGATGCTGCCCACCATGCCCTGTTATTATAGCATATATCGGTCATTGCGTAAAGGGGGTATCGGAATTCGCGGTGGAACGCGGTTCTTGCCCCTCGACTCCCATACGACCGTCTCCGGGTGCGGTTCATGCCCGACCGGCCGTTTCGAGGCACTTCACGAGGCTGTAGACGGTCATGTTCACTTGCCCTCGTCGCTGGAGAAGACACCCATCCGACGTCGCGATATCACGTCAGGGTTCCGTATACCTGCCGGATGGAGTCGATGAGGTGATCATCGACTCGCCGGGTGTAGTGGACACCGATCCGGACTTGTACGAAACGGTCGAAGACCTCCAGGGTCTGTCGGCAACTGTCGGGCCCGTATTGGATATCACGGCCCTGGGGGCTGTTGAACGAGGGCCAATCGGCGTGTCGGGCCCGTTTGTTGACGACCGACTCCTGAATCGGCAGGAGGACCGAGCCGGTCAGCGTGGAGGCGGGCACCCCCCTGGCCCGCAGATCCGCGATACAGCGGTCCCGCAGGTCCTTGCCGCCCAATTCGAAGAAGACCGCATAGCCGATATCGCCCTCGGGGTCCGGCCGGTGCCGCAGACGAATGCCAGGCAGGTCCTTTATCCCATCGTAGACCGTCCCGGCGTGGCTGCGCAATTGCCGGACCATCGTGTCGAGCTTGGATAGCTGGGCTCCCAATACCGCGCCGGTCAGTTCGTTCATCCGAAAGTTTTCGCCGGCAAAGGTCCGACCTTGCCTCGACCCCATCCGGTCAATGAACACCTGCCGCAACTCGCCCATATCATGGAACCGCGCCGCCCGTGCATAGATGTCAGGATTGTCCGTTACGACGGCGCCGCCTTCGCCGGAGGTCATCGTCTTGTTGATCTGGAAGCTGTAGATGCCCTCATCGCCCAAAGTCCCCAGCTTCTTGCCCCGGTACGACCCGCCAACGCATTGTGCACAATCCTCAAGAACGGCAATGCCATGCTTGCGGGCGGTCTGGAGAATGGGCTCCATATCGCAGGGCCCGCCCAACAGGTGGACGGCGATGACGGCTTTGGTTCGAGGCGTAATCTTGCGCTGGAGGTCCGCCGGATCGATGTTCAACGTGCGGTCGATATCGGCAAAGACGGGCAGGGCCCCGGCATGGACGACGCACGTGTAGTCGGACCACCATGTGTAGGCGGGCACGATCACCTCATCGCCGGGCCCGATGCCGAGCCCGGTCACGGCACAGTCCAGGGCGGCCGTGCCTGATGTCACACCCAGCGCAAAACGGGCGCCCATGTGTCTGGCGAAGGCCTCCTCAAACCTCAGCACCTTGGTCGGCGTGCCCGGCCCCCAATACCGAAACGGCGAGCCGGACTCCAAGACCTCCAGCAGGGCTTGTTTCTCCTGTTCATCAAAGAACTGCGGGCCGATATAGCCGGGGTCGATGTTCGATATGTCCGCCGGTCTGCGGTCCTGGCCCGCCTTCAGCGGCTGTAACGGCGATCCCGCGACGGCCCACGACGCCGCAAGGCAGCCGCCGGCCAGTACGTCGCGGCGCGTGAAGCGGCCCATTCTATCCACGTTGGGACTGTGATTGACCATATAGACCTCCTTACAGTTGCCATCCGGACCGAACCATTCCTTGCGGGATACCGACGAAACACATGCAAGACCCGTGGCGGGCGGATCATTTTACGACCCGGGCCAGGATGCCTCCACCGGGCGGCAGCGTCAATTCGATGACCGCCTTCTCCGTCGAATGCCATTGAGCCGTCGCAGCATCGAACACATCGAGTTGGACAGGTCCGCGGAGCATCACCTTGCCCTCGGCCGCGTAGTCCAGGTTCACTACAACTACGTGCGTAGTCTCGTCGCGGGCCCCGAAACAGCCCAGGAGCCATCCACGCGGACCCGGAGAAGACGCCGCATCATCGACGCGAAAGACCGCATCGGCCGACAACGGCTTACAGCTCGGCTCCCGCATTGCCGTGTGGTAGACGCCCAGCGAACGCAGGCGTTGTAGTTGGGCGGCTATAGCGACGAAATGACGGTTGTACGACTTGACGGCATGGTAGAGCGGGCCGGGTGTCCCATCGAGACTCACGAGACTGCCGTGGTGGTTGGGATGCGCGTACACGTAGTAGCTGATGCCCTGGGCGCCATAGGCCAGCGTCGTGTAGACCAGGTACCGCAGCTCGTCCGGATTGGGCACACGCATCGCCTCCGGGGCCCAGGTGCAGGCCTGCACAATGTTGAGGAACGGCACGCCGGCATCCTGTGCGGCCCGGCGGATCATCGCCAGGTTCAGGAAATACTGGTCGCCGTCGCCTTTGAGCCGGAATGGGTAGTGGTCGTAGCTGATGAGGGCGGGTTTGACCTGCTCCACATAGCGGCGCAGATGCTCCCTGTAGGCCGTGACTACGTCGCCTTCCGTACCAAGCTGCTGATTGTTGGCGTAGGTCGGAAAGAGATTGATGTAGGCCAGATGCGCCGGGTCTCGCTGCCGCAAGTACTCCACGAGTCCGCCAAGGGCCGCGAACTGCGAAGCACTGGGTTCGTCGATAATGTAGTAGGCATACAGCGCAGGATGACGGCGGACACGGGCAATCAGCTCGTCCAACTTCCCACGGCGGCTCGGGTCCTCCAGCGACGCCGGATTCAGCAGGCCACTCATAAGCATCGCTCTCAGACGGTGGCGCTGGGCCACGTCGAGTTCCTCCTCGCTGCGACACCACACGAGGTTGAAACCGCCCTCGACCATCTGCCGCGCCACGTCGTCGGTCAAGGCTGGACCGGCCCAGTATGTGGCGATAGGCGCGCCAATCTCCCAATCGCCGGCGCTCTGAGAGCCCGCCTGGGCGCCATGCGAGGAAGATACGCAGGCAAGATGCCACAACCACATTGCGCCAAGGACTATCCTAGCGACCGGCGATGTCCGGGCGGCGGAGTCTTTCGACCGAGAAGCAACAACTCGGCTGACCATGATAGCTGCCTCCTTTCGTTTTCGGACTGAACGTTATCCTACCGTATCGCCGGACGTCGGACTACTGAAATGGCGGCAATGTGCGGTGCGATTTCACCACTGCCCAGAATCCTTGCCGACCGCGTTTTTTTGAGAAAACGCCGGCATGTTTCGGGTTAGAATAGGCCTCGGTAATCGGTATCCAACTGGAAAGGAACCTTATGCAGCTTACAGGACTGTGTCTATCCGCGGTCATAACCCTGGCGTGTGCTTCGCTCTCGCGGGGCGGCGAGGGTCTTATATGGGTCGAGGGCGAAGACGCCGTCAACCACACCCTGCAGCGGCACGGCTGGTACGACAGCGTCAAGAAGGACAATCTCTCCGGTGGCCAGTGGCTCTCGCATTTCGCCCCCGGACCGTCTCCGACCGCGCAATACGACGTTCAGGTCTCCCAGGCCGGCCCACACCATTTCTGGATTCGGGCCAATTCGGTCGCCGCGCCGAGGCTCAGTTACCGCCTGGACGGCGGCCAGTGGGTCGAGGTCAATCTGGGCAAGGCCGTGGAGAACCTCAACATCGCCTCCGACGGCAAACCCGACATGCGGTTCATCTCGTGGGTCAACGCCGGACAGGTGCAACTGACCGCCGGGCCGCACCGCATCGAATTCAAGTTCCACAGCGACAACAACAACCACGGCGCCCTGGACTGCTTCGTCCTCTCGCGTGAACCCTTCATGCCGCGAGGCGCCCTCAAGCCCGGACAACGAACAAACAAGGCCAATCCGGGTTATTTCTCCTGGGAGCCCCCGGTCGATGCCTACACCGACGAAGCCCTGCTCGACCTTCGCGGGCTCAACGAGAAGGTGGCGGGCTCCAGGGGATACGTCAGAACACAGGGCAATGATTTCGTCCTGGCCGACGGCCGCCCGGTCAAATTCTGGGCCGCCAACGCCGGTGGCGTCATCCACAGCCTGGACCATGACTCCCACGTCTACCTGGCCCGGCACCTGGCCAAGCGCGGCGTAAACCTGGTCCGCCTTCACGGCGGCATATACAGCTCGCGCGATCCGGCCGTCGACAGGCGCAAGCTCGACAACATCCATCACTTTGTCTGGGCCCTCAAACAGCAGGGCAT
>DSDB01000320.1 GCA_011057845.1 Phycisphaerales bacterium
GGTTCGGGTGGTCGCGTCGGCAACGGGGATGCCGAGGCCGTGGGCCAGAAGGATGGGCGAGCCCATAGGGTCCATGAACTGCTGGTCGATGAGCCACCCGCCGGGGTGGTCGAAGGATTCGGCTTCGATGAGGATGGTCGCGGCCGGGGCGGTGAGGGCGAGCAGGAGGGCGAGGGCGATGGGTGTGAGGATCGGTTTTATGGGCATGTGAGGGGCTCCGGATGGCTGTCTGGCGTGAATTGAAGGGGTCCGGTACATTTTTTTGCGTCTGTGTAACGGAGGCGTATGGCAACAGAGGATAACACCGGGTCCTGTCAAAAAATGTACCGGACCCCTTTTCTTTTACGGCTCCTCACACAAATCTGTGCATTGATACACGCATCAGAAGTGCGTTTGTCGCTTTGCGGGCTACCAGCAGCAGAGGCAGAGGGCCCGGTGATCTGGGCCCTCCCTGCCGTTTAGCCACCGGACGCGGCGCTCGGGTTGCGCGCCTGCAGAGCCCTATCCTCCGGCCCGGCAAGGAGTTAGGTTAATGTTCGGGTCGAGTGTACACAAGAACAATGTGGTCAGCCGTAGCCGACTGAAACACGCCACGCTGCCGGTAGCCCCCAAAGCGCCAAAACGCAGGGTCGGCGGGTCGCCGTAGGCGCCGTCGCTTGAGCGAATCGCTGTGGGCAGCCGTGATTCAAAGTCGTAACGTCTTTCATCACAAGCACTTACACGACGTTTCACCCAAATTGCCTGCACAGATTTGTGTGAGGAGCCTCTTTTACCGCGGATGCGGCGGTTTCGCAAGGGGAGTGAGCATCCAGAATCGCGTCTCGGTTTTGCGTTTATCGCTTTGGGGGCGGTGGATTGGGCTGAGACACGGGGTCATACGGTCTTTTGTGACACGGATTTGAAGCGGTTGACACAGTTTTTGGGGAGATGAAGAAAGTGGGTTTTTCTGTGGATTTGGAGTTCGTCAGAGCGTACACTCCAGTCAATTGCGAATGACAGGGCCTGGCGCAGAATATGTGGTACGATGGCGGATACTTTGTACGAGAAGGGCAGTCCATTCTGGATGTTTCATACACGTACGATACCTTCTGCGCGGACCGGAAGGGATAAGTAATGGGTATAGAAATCAAGACGTGGCAAATCGTGGATGGCAAGCTTGAGCCTATTAGCACGAAGTTGAGGACTGAAGGGCGCACAGAGCCGTATGATCTTGAGCCGTGGATTGCGTCGAACGCTGAGATCATTGGGTCGGACATTGTCATCATCGGGCGACAAGTGACGTCCAAATCAGGACTGATCGATCTTCTTGGGATTGACAAGAACGGCAATTTGGTGATTGTGGAGTTGAAGCGAGATAGGCTTCCTCGGGAAGCTCTTGCGCAAGCGGTTGACTATGCCTCTGACGCTGCTGAATGGAGCATTGAGAAGCTTGAAGAGATCTGCACGGGATACTCAGGCAGGGGCCTTGAAGAGATGCTCACGGAGTCATTCGCGGATGTTGATGTTGAGAATCTGAACATCAATGACACTCAGCGGATCATCCTCGTGGGCTTCTCTGTTGAGGCCTCGCTCGAACGCATGATCGAATGGTTATCAGACAACTTCAGCGTGAACATAAATGCCGTTATCTTGAGCTATGTGAAGACCGCAAGCGGTGACGAACTTCTCAACAAGACCTCCATCATATCAGAACAGCTAGAACTGGAGCGGGTGAAGAAACAGAAGAAGTTCCAGATTCCAATGTCGGACGAGCCAGGCACCTACGAACCGCCAATTCTCCGGGAGCGTCTACGTGAATATCTTCTACGTCAAAGAGTAACCAACCAGAGGTTCAGAGATGTCTTGCTGCCTGCGATATTGAAGCGCAATACGCTCACTCGCGAACAACTCAAAGAAGAGATTCTCGGATACGATTCGACATTGGACGCATCCAAGGTTGGATACCAAGTAAGTACAATGTCGTCGCAACTTGGCATGACGAAGAATGCTTTCCTGCGACAGATAATCGCGTATGAGTACCCGAACCACTCGTGGGAAAAGGACAACTTCTCGCTGCGCGCGGAATACAGGGACCTCATTCGAGAAATCCTTGCCGAACTGGGGGAGGGAGATAGTTAGCGAGGTGCGCTTGTTGCATAAGCGGGACGCGCGCCATGGGGTGAAGGGGTGGTTAGTGGGAGGTTGAGGTTACGGTGGAGGTCATGATGGCGGGCATGATGCAGGCGATCATGACGACGATTTGCATTTCGTCGATGGCGGCCTTGGCGGCCCGGCCGGTCAGTTCCCCGTTGATGACGTGGTCGAGGCGGTCCTTGCGCTGCCGCAGTTGTCTCTTATCGAACACCAGTCGCAGCAGATCGGCCGACCGGGCCAGCGACAGCAGCACGACCGTGCGGCCGTCCACGTCGGCCGAGTCGGTGAAGATAGCCGTGCGGAGCCGCTCGATAAGGCGGGCCTCGGGGCTGTGGTCGGCCTCCGGGTAGATGGTGCGGTCGAAGAAGAACAGGACCTTGTCATGGTCCTGTCGGAGGATGCCCCGCCGGACCAGGCCCTGGGCCACGCGGTCCTTGAGTCTCTTGATACTTGCGAAACGGGAGACCCAGGCCGATGGGATGGCGCGTCGGCGGGCGGTGGCGATCTTGTTGAGGCATTCATCGATGATGGGATCGCCCAATGGGGTCGGGTCGAAGACGTTGATGAGCTTCTTTTTCGTGGGTTCGGGCTCGATTCGCTTGTTGAGCAGGAGTTCCGCCAGTATGGCCCCGCCGAGGGCGTACTGATACATGGGACCGGCGATCGTGCCCTTCACATCATGCAGGGCCAGCAGGAGCACCTCTTCATGCAGGAACAGCGACTCGTCAGCCATGTCGTCCACCTCGATACAGGGTTCGTATATGCCCCATGGATGTATATATGCCTGAGCCGCCCGGACAATCAATATTTTTCGCTGAGACTCCAATACAATAGGGCCGGTATGGGTCTTGGCGGGCGGGCTGATGCTGGGTGTATGCGGTGGGGGCAATGGGCAACCACGGGGGGTTGCCCCTACGAATGGTTGCGATGGCGGAAGGTGTTCCTGGTCGTGTCGCGAAGATGCTTGGCGACCTTCGCGGCCGTCGGACGCTCGATGACACCCCGCTCGGTGATAATCGCGGCAATATCGCCCGCATCGGTCACGTCAAAGGCCGGGTTGTAGACGCCGACGCCGTCCGGGGCCGTCCGCACGCCCGCGAATGCAACCACCTCATCGGCACAGCGCTGCTCGATGGGGATCCGGCCGCCGTCGGCCAGCGACAGATCAAACGTGCTCGATGGGGCCGCCACGTAGAACGGCACGCCGTGCCGCCGCGCCAGGACACTCAGACCGTAGGTCCCGATCTTGTTGGCCGTATCGCCGTTGGCGGCGATCCGGTCGGCCCCGGTGATCACGCACTGCGCCTTGCCCTGCTTCATCAGCCATGCGGCCATGTTGTCGCACAGCAGCGTCACGTCGATGCCCGCCCGGCGCAGCTCCCACGCCGTCAGCCGCGCCCCTTGCAGCAGCGGGCGGGTCTCATCGGCATAGACCTTGAACCGCCGGCCAGCCCGGTGCGCCTCGAACATCGGCGACAGCGCCGTGCCCTGCCCGGCCGTCGCCAGGGCCCCGGCGTTGCAGTGCGTCAGCACCCCTGCCCCCTCGACAATAAACCGCATCCCGTTGACGCCGATCCGCCGGCACATCTCGATATCCTCGTCGCAGATCGCCTGGGCCTCCGCCAGCACCCTTTCCCGCAGCGCATCGACACTGCACTGTGGCTTGCCCGCCGCGAACGCCATCGCCACCCCAACCACCCGATCCAGGGCCCAGAACAGATTCACCGCCGTCGGCCGCGACGACGCCAGATAATCCCGTGCCTCCGCCAGCCTGTCCAGTCCCTCTTTGACGCCGTCTATCCCGCTGCTGCTTTGCAGGGCCAGCACCAAGCCGTATCCGGCCGAAACCCCGATCGCCGGGGCACCCCGCACCGCCAGCGTCCGGATCGCTTCCCACAAGCAGCGCACATCACGGCAGTCCAGGTACTCCAGTCGCCCCGGCAAGTGCCGCTGGTCAACCAGCCGCAGATACCCCTCGACGCCGCCTATCCATTCCAATGTCTTAACCGCCATCACGTATTTCCAAGGACACTCCTGTCGTCAGCCTGCGGGTTACAGCCACAAAGGACACCGAGAGCACTGAGACAACGCCACATTCGCATATTTCCAACATATTACATCTGACTTATACATATATTTTACCCTCCCGATAGTCCTCCCAGGCGGGTTCGAAGGCCTTGCGGCCGGTGGGAATCGGCCGAACCGGCGTCTCGACGCAATCGAACAGGTCCGGTTTGGCCGGGGTGTA
>DSDB01000319.1 GCA_011057845.1 Phycisphaerales bacterium
AGGTTCGCGGAACTCACCGTAAAGGGTATCCTCATGTAACAGGAGGCATTCCTGTTGTACATCTGGGCCTCAACATCGAGGCTCCAATACGACTCGTAGCCGGTTCCGCGGTCGAATCCCACGCCTCCGGGGGCGCCGGTAACGGTGGTCCACGCCGTATCGGTGAACGAGCCGCCGCCTCGCCAGTTGTCGGAGATGGCCGCCGTCGGAACGAGGACCTTCTTCGTAGCCGCTTCCGGAACGAGTGCGACGTCATTGCCGCCCCCAGCCACAGACAGCGCCGCCGGGTTCGCCGCGCCGCCGGGCAGCCGCGGGTCGGACCCATCCAGGGTGTAGTAGATGGTCCCGGACGTCGAGGTAATGCTGAAGTGGTCGGTGGAATCGACCTTCCCGCCGTGCTGAGGGCTACCGTTGACCAGGAAGATCGGCGCGTCCACATTGGGGTACAGCCCGGCGCTCTTGAGCCAGCCGAAGACCGTCGAGCCGCGGTTCGGGAAGTAACTCGTCAGCAAGCTGTTCTGCGTGCTCAGCCAATCCTGCCGGGTGTAGGTCTTGTACGGCGAGTAGTTCTCTCGGTTGTCGCCCCATCGAGCCGATTCGCCGACAATAGCACGCTCAATCGAGTTGACCCGTTTCTGGTACAGGCCGGCCGCGTTCGGGGCCATGAGCGGACCGTCGTTGAAGAACGCCTTATGAATCCAGTCGGCGAAGCGGAGTTTGTATTCCGGGCTGGGGGCCAGCTTGGCGTGAAGGTCCAGCGGGCTCTGGCCCGTGTTGTTCGTTCCTTCGAGTGTATGCTCGGCGTCCCACGAATGGAACCGCCACAGGCCGCCCGGTTTGTTGCGGTGCGTGGCGTACCAGTTCTTGCTGGGCCAGTCGTGATTTCCACAGTACCAGTTGGCCAGCAGATAACTGATGAAGTTATCGACGTCGAGCATCGAGGCAAGAGTCTGCCATTTTGCGATGCTTGTGGAGTCTGCGTAGACGGCGTTGGCGGCGGTAATCATGGCGTTGAGGTTGGAAACAGCGCTGCCGCCGGCGCCGTTCTGAATGACGCCGTAGTTGGTGTGTTTGATGGCGTCATACTCTTCGCTGTTGCCGCCGTATATCTCCGCGGCCCAGGCGTGGTCCGGGCGCTCGTGCAGATAGTAAAGACCCCAGTAGAGGCCGTTGATGTACACATGCGCATGGGAGCCATGGTTGGAGGACGGGCCGTTCAAGGCGTTGTGCAGGTCGGCGACGTACTGGTCCTGGATGTACTTGGCCGTGTCTCTCTGGCCCTGTTCGGTATGCAGCCACGAGTGATTGAGGACGGCATCGAGGACGATCGTGTTGTGGCTGTCGATGGGCGAGTCCTCGAATATCTTGAAGTTCATTCGAGTCGGGCCGCCCGTGGGGGTCAGGTCGTCGGTCAGCGGCTTGAAACGGGGGCGCATGGATAGTTTGTATGTCTTCCAGCGGCTCAGACTCGTCCCCCCGCCGGTAACGCCGCCCTGCATGGCGAGGGCACAGTTGATCTGGAAGCTGTCCTGGTCGTTGGGGTCGATATACTCAAAAGAACAGACCCGTTCGGTCCCGTCGAGCGACTGGTTCACGTATATGCCGGACGGCCCGAAGAAATCGTCTTTGTGCATAACCAGCGAGATTGTCGGGACGCGCTTGAGGTCGTCGGCGAACGTGGCGGCGTAAATGGAACCGTACAGCCCCGCCGGACTGGTGATGTCGGGGTCCACCTGGTAATCGCCGGTAACGGCCCCGGTGGATGTACCGCCCGGCCAAGTGGCCGGGTAACCGGAGGGCACGACCTGCGCTCCCGTGGTCGGATTCGTCGCCTGCCTGGCGACATCCGCAAGGAAAATGTACGTCTGCGTATCAACGTTGGACGGTTTGCAGCCCGCCTTGAAGGCATACGCCCGCAGGCACGTGGTCGTGGCGATAGGGACCGGGGCGGTGTAGGTGTTGCCGGTCCTCTCGCCGGGGGTGCTTCCATCCGTGGTGTACTTGATAACGGCCCCGGCGGTCTTCGTCGTGATGGTCACCTCAAAAGACGCTGTGTAGAAGCCGCGGTCGTGGCTGAACTTGGTGTCCGCGACCACCTCAAGATAGCGGCCGTTATTGGACTCAAACGGGCTGGGGGCCAGCGTAACCCAGTTGTTGATCCCGTCAGGCTCGCGTCCGAACGACACGTCGGCCGTCTGGGGGCCGAACACTATCTTGTCCAGCAGCGTCCGTCCATCAGTGTCGTAGAGGGCCAGTTGCTCGCCGTTGTCGGCGTCCAGCTTGAAGTTCGCATGTAACCCGAGGTCGTTGACGTCGCCGTCGGCGAAAATCAGCGTAAAGCCGCCCGGGGCCAGCAGCGTAAACTGGGCCATGCCGTGCGGAATCCGCCATTTCGTTGGCGCATCGAAGTCGTCCGTCAAGTACATACCGGCGATGTCGATGGCCTCACTGCCGGCATTGTATATCTCGATCCAATCTTCACGCTGGCCCTGAAAGTCGGGAAAGCCCTGAACGTTTCGTGCGAGCAATTCGTTGATCACCACGCGAGCCCCTTCGCCGGCGCCCCAGTTGGCGGCGAAGATGGCGAAGTCCTGGTTGTTCACGCCGTCGCGGGCGTTGAGGTCCGCCGGGCTCGGCCACGGATCGAGCCACTGCGCCGCGAAGATGACCAGGTCTAGTAGATCGACCCTGTTGTCGCCGTTGAAATCGCCCAGCAACGGCATGATCACCGGGATCGTCACGGTGGCGCTGCCCATCTGAAGCAGGTCATCCCAGACGCGCAGCTCCAGCACGTAGTCGCCCGGTTCGGAGAAGACCACGCACGGGTCGGCGATATTGACACTGGGGATGAATGTGACGGTTCCGGGACCTAAGACCTTGAACCATTGGTAGGTGAGGATGCCCAGGCCGCACGGGTCGTCATCGTGAACGACGGGGCTCAGTTGGAGCGTGTTGATGGGCCAGATCAGGGCGTCATAGTCGCCGGCGTCTACTTCGGGCGGGTTGTTCACGGTCGCGGTCTGCGGGCCGGCGGCGACGGCGTAGTGGTTCCGGTTGGCCCCGTTGTTCTGCTCGTAGAGCGTGATAGTCCCGGCGTTGGCGTTGCGGGCATAGACGTGGGCGTAATTGTCGATGGTGCCGTCGCCGCCCTCATCGACGGCGATCTGCAGGCCCGTGCTGGTGAACCCCATCGTCAGGACCCAGTCCATGACCCCCGCGCCCAGGGTGGGCGGATCGCCGGCGTTACCGTCGCCGACGCGGTTGTCGATGAGTAGATAGAGCTTGCATGCCTGCGAGAGCGTTACATCGAGTTCGTACTCAGCGTTGGCCTTGTCGTCATTGGCGGTCATGACGTATTCGAGTCCCAGCACCTCGGCGGGGATGTTACGGTAGCGATGGGTGCGGTCCACGTAGACCAGAGCGCTCTCGTCGAGCGGGCCCAGGCCGATCTGCGGGGCGGTCGCCGTGCTGTTTCGCCGGGCGATGGCGGTGATGATCGCGGCCTGGGCCGACTCGGCGGCCAGGGCCAGAACGGCCAGGGTCAGCAGTATCGGCGTGAGAATTGTCCTGGAACCTGGGTATCGAGAGTCTGCCATGCAGAAACTCCTCCTGTGTCGGGCAGTTGGGAAGCGACGGCCCTTGCGCGGGCACGCAGCCCACCACACCGGCGGGCCACTTCCGTGCTGCACAGGGTCGTTATCGGCCACTGACTGCTGCGATTTCAATATGCAGGCCTTGTTGACGCAGGTTCATTATACCATAATCGAGGGTAATCCGTGATCCTGTTTTGTTACCGCGATTTTCCCGGTCGTTGATGCTCTTACAGGCGAATCAGCCGGGCTTGTTCGCGTGCTCGGGATGAATATGGGGCGTAGGCCCAACCTTCTGAGGGTCAACCGGTGGCGATGCGGGGTCCGTCGCAGCCCTGTCGGTGGTCTTGGGATTGAGCCGGCACAGGGCATGCGGTAGAATACCGAAAGGGATTCCCTTGACCGCCGCCTGATTAGAAAACGGCGTTCTTGTAGTGTTATCAGGGTTCTTGATGCTCAGGATACTGCTGGTCAACCCGCCCGTGTACGACTTCGCCGCCTATGACTTCTGGCTGCGGCCCTATGGGCTGCTGAGCATCGCGGGGTATCTGCGGGGTAAAGCTTCATTCAGGCTTTTCGACTATATGGACCGGCGCAGCCGGTTGGCCCGCAGTACAAAGGCTGTCGTCAGTGATGCTTGGGGTCGGGGGCGTTTTATCGAGCAGCGGATCGAGCCGCCGGCCGTTTTTTCTGGGATTCCCCGGCGATTCCGGCGGTTTGGCCTGCCCAGGGAGGTCTTTCGCGGTTTTCTGGCTGAGGTGGGGCCTTTTGACGTCGTTCTGGTCCAGAC
>DSDB01000318.1 GCA_011057845.1 Phycisphaerales bacterium
AACTGTTCAATGGTCGTCTTCATGTCCACCATGGTGACTGCCTCGTCCACCACGAGGGCCTCCAACTGGTGGAACATGAACATGTGCGTGGCGTCGACCGTGTCGGGCCGGTATACACGCCCGGGAGCAACAATCCGAATCGGCGGCCGGGTCCGCTCCATCACGCGAATCTGAATCGTCGAGGTCTGGCTGCGCAGCAGTGTGTTGTCGTCGATGTAGAAATTGTCGGCCGGGTCGCGCGCCGGGTGCTCGCGAGGGATGTTCAGGGCAACGAAATTATGCCATTCGTCCTCGACCTCCGGCCCGTATGCGACGGCGAACCCCATCCGCCCGAAGATATCCAGCAGTTCGTTAAGCGTCTGGGTAATGACATGGGGTCTGCCGATTCTCGCTCGCTCGCCCGGCAGGGTTACGTCAAAGAACTCCGCCGCCGGCCTGCGGCTGCCGAGGGTCTCGCGGATCGTCTCGAATGCCGCCGTAACTTCCTTCTTGACCTTGTTGGCCAGTTGGCCGGCCAGGGGCTTTTCTTCGGGCGAGAACTCTGAAATCCGGCTGAGCATCTGGGTGATGCGGCCCTTGCGACTGAGGTACTTGATCCGCCACTGCTCGAGGGACTCGATATCCTGGACCTTCCGCAGGTCCTCCAAAGCCTCTTTGCCGATCTGTTTGAAATCGTCGAGCATGATCCTTCGCCACGCGGGGCGCCCGGCGGCGCCCTGAATCGGTCCTGCGGCAGCCGCCGTGCTAGAGGGCGGCCCTGGCGGCCTCAACGATCTTGTCGAACCCTTCCGGGTCGGCGACGGCGATCTCGCTGAGCATCTTGCGGTTCAACTGGATATTGGCCTTCTTGAGGCCGTTGATGAACACGCTGTAGCGGATATCTCGCCGGCGGCAGGCGGCGCTGAGCCGGATGATCCAGAGGCCTCGGAAATCGCGTTTTTTGAGTCTCCGGCCGACGCGGGCATAGACCTCTTTGCGGACGGCCGCCTCCTTGGCCAGGCGAAGCAGTTTTCCCCGCGGATGACGGACTCCCTTGAGCGACTTGAAAAGCCGCCTTTTCGATTGGCGCCGAGCGGCGCCTTTTCTGACTCTTGGCATTTTCAGCTTTCCTTATTCTTCTGTGTACATCAGTCGGCTTGCTGGCGGCAGCTGAATGGAGGCCGAGAAGCAAGCATCGTTCGCCGCGATACGGCGCACGGGCCGTTTGCGGCACTCAAAGCACTGCTAAACGCAGAGCTTCTCTTTGATGGTGTCGGCAATGGCACCTCGCACAAGAGCGGGGCTGCTGATCTTACGGCGGCGCTTAGCCGTCTTGCCGCTCAACAGGTGGCCGCCGCCGGCCCGACCGCGCTTGATCTTGCCGCCCGCTGTGACCTTGACCCGTTTCTTCAAACCCTTATGGGTCTTCTGCTTAGGCATCTGGGTATTTCCTTCAAGAAACGACACCGAATCCTGCAAAAAATGCGAAACTTTGATGTTATAACATAACTCAAAGGACGTCAACAGTCCACTGGCGGAAAATCCTGAAAAATGCGAAAAAGCCGCCTCCCAGCACAAAAACGTCCTTCCTCTGCACCCGGTGGCTGCTGTGTCATATCCACACGCAACCCGGACGGCCTGTGCTCTTTACCGGCGGACGCAAATGCCATCCGCTCTCGTGTCGACGTTTTCACCAAAGACCCGCCGGGGTCAATTCGCCGGCGGTTTTGTCGGGACCACCATCAAGGTCATTCGCCGACCCGCCATCTTCGCGGGCCGTTCCACCTTGGCCGTGTTCGCAAGGCTCTCGGTGATGGTCTGCAAGACCTGAAAGCCCCGGTCTCGGTGCAGCATCTGGCGGCCCTTGAAGAAGACCGAGAACTGCACCTTGTGGCCTTTGTCCAGGAACTCCCGGGCATGATTGACCTTGATCTCGAGGTCGTGTTTGTCCGTCTCCGGCCTCAGGCGTATCTCCTTGAGCGTCGGCGTCTGGTGCGGATGCTTCTTGTGGGCTTCCCGCACCTTTCGCTTCTGCTGATAGAGAAACTTGCCGTAGTCCATGATCCGGCATACGGGCGGCTCGCTGTTTGGGGAGACCTCCACCAGGTCCAGCCCCAGCTCGCGAGCCCGATCCAGTGCGTGAAACTTGTCGACAACACCTTGCTGATTGTTCTGTTCGTCAATGAGCCGCACCTCTGCGGCTTTGATTCCTCCATTGACTCTGAGCCTTTGTTTGCTAATCGTGCACCACCTTGCCTTTCTTCAAAGTACGTTAAACCGGGATTCATCGTGCCGGCCTTATACCGGCTCGATACGCCGCTGTGCAATAAGGTTTTTCCCCATTTCCACAAAATCGTCGAGGCGCATATCCACGTTGTCGGCCCGGCCGCGGGTCCGCAGGTTCACCGTCCCGGCCTCGGCCTCCCTGGGGCCAACGACGAGCATATAGGGCAGCTTGTCCGCGTGGCCCCGGGCAATTTTGGCTCCGATCTTTTCACCGGACAGGTCGCAGGCAGCCCGCAGATCCGCCTCCACCAGGCGCTCACGCACCGTGGCGGCATAGTTGTTGGTCTTCTCGCTGATCGGCAGGACCCGGACCTGCTCGGGGGCCAGCCACATCGGCATCGCCCCGGCATAATGCTCGATCAGGATGCCCAGGAACCGCTCGAAGGAGCCGAGGATCGCCCGGTGAATCATCACGGGCGTCTTCTCTGTGTTGTCGCTGTCGGTATAGACCAACTCGAACCTTTCCGGCATGGAGAAATCCAGTTGGATCGTGCCCAACTGCCACGAGCGTTTGAGGCAGTCGCGGACGTGGAAATCGATCTTCGGCCCGTAGAAGGCGCCGTCGCCCTCGTTGATCGTGTAGTCGATGCCCTTGTGTCGGAGGGCCTGTTCGAGGGCGTTGGTGGCCGTTTCCCATATCTCGTCCGACCCAATGTGCTTTTCGGGCTTGGTCGAAAGCTCGATGTGAAACTGGTCAAACCCGAACGTCCTGTACAGCTCGAACGTCAGATTGATCACCCCGACGACCTCGGACTCGATCTGGTCCGGCGTGCAGAAGATGTGGGCGTCGTCCTGGGTGAACTGCCGCACGCGAAAGAGCCCGTGCATCACGCCGCTGGCCTCGTGGCGATGCACCAATCCGAGTTCGGCCACCCGCAGGGGGAACTCTCGGTAAGAATGTTGCCGGGTCTTGTACACCAGGCAGCCGCCGGGACAGTTCATCGGCTTGATGGCGTAGGCCCCGTCATCGACGTTCGTGAAGTACATGTTCTCTTTGTAGTTATCCCAGTGGCCGCTGCGATGCCACAGCTCCTCGTTGAGGATGATCGGCGTGCGTATCTCCTCGTAGCCATAACGGCGGTGGACGCTCCGCCAGAGCTCCACAATCTCGTTCCAGATGATCATGCCCTTGGCGTGCATGAAGGCGAATCCGGGGCCGGCTTCGTTGAAACTGAACAGGTCGAGTTGCCTGCCCAGGACGCGATGGTCCCGCCTGCGGGCCTCTTCGAGCCGCTGGAGGTGCTCGGTCAACTGTTTCTTGTCGGGCCAGCTCGTTCCATAGACCCGCTGGAGCATCTTCTGGGTGGCGTCGCCGTGCCAGTAGGCCCCGGCAACGCTCATGATCTTGAAGTGCCCTACCCGGCCGGTGCTGGGTACGTGGGGCCCCCGGCAGAGGTCCTCGAAGCCATCGCCGTGGCCGTAGAAGCTGATCCGATCGCCCTGGGCCCGCTGGATGTTGTCGGTCTTGTACTTGTCGCCCGCCATCCTGGTCAGTGCCTCGGTGCGGCTCATTTCCGTGCGGACGAATGGGCGGGCGGCGTCGGCGATGGCCTGCATCTCGGCCTCGATACGCTCAAAATCGGTCGGGCGGATGGGTTCGTCGAGGTCGATATCGTAGTAAAAACCGTCCTCCACGGTCGGGCCGTAGACCAGACGGGCCTGGGGCCACAGTCGGCAAATGGCCTCGGCCATGACATGCGCGCAACTGTGCCGCATGATCTCAATGCCTTCGGGGTCTTTTGCCGTGATGATCTCAATGCGGGCGTCGCTTTCTATGGGGCTGGACAGGTCCACCGTGCGGCCATCGATCCGCCCGGCCAGAGCGGCCTTTGCCAGTCCCGGCCCGATTTCCCGGGCCAAATCCTCAATTGTGCTACCGTTTGCTATCTCCAGGATACTGCCGTCAGGCAGGGTCACTTTTGCCATAGTCAATCCGACCCTAATAATCCCCTGTAACTTTCTATGAATATAGCCCCGCAGTGGTCTGCTGTCAAGGCCGCCTGCCACAAAAAATGGGCCCGCCACGGCAGGTCCGGCCGCCCCGGACGTCTGCAGGGGCGGATTTTCCGGGACTTTCCAGGACTTTAGCAGCACCGCGGCCCCCTGTCAAACGCC
>DSDB01000226.1 GCA_011057845.1 Phycisphaerales bacterium
CCCCAGCAGTGAAAGGGCCATCTCATTGAAAAAACGCCCTGCTCCGACCCGTTCGAGGATCGAGCCCATGAGCACGAAGAGGAAGACGGTGTTGGCCGATACATCCAGGGGGATGCCGTAGATGCCCTCGGTAGACAGGGCGATCTGGCTGAGGTACTTGCGAAGGGACACTCCGCGAAAGGCCAGTGCCTCCGGCATGTAGGGGCCAAGGAAGGCGTAGACCGTGAAGGCGACGGCGATGATGGGAAGGGCCGGGCCGACGACTCGGCGGGCGGCTTCAAGCAGCAGCATGACAAGGATTACCCCGACGACGTAGTCGCGGGCATTGGGCAGGCCGGCGCGGGCGCTGATGCCGACCCAGTCGATGACAAGGTAGAGGGCGGCCGCGGCGGAAACGGCGGCGAGCGTGTAATCCACAACACCAATGGTGCGGCAAGACCCGGCGGTGCGCCGGCGGCCCTTGAAGGGACGGATCGTGAGGAAGACCAGCGCCAGGGCAAAGGCCAGGTGAACGGCGCGGGTGATGATGCTGTCAAAGGTGACAAATCGCGGCAGCGCCAGTTGGAAGACGGACCATGCCAGGCACAACCCCATGACCACAGCCCGATCCGGTCGGCGCGCGGACCCCGGAGCCGGCGCGGCGGCGGCGAGGGGTTCGCTGTCTGTACTAATCGCTTGGGCCATTGTGTCGGGATCCGTGGTGTTATTCGACGATCAGATTGGGGTCGATATACCTGTCGAGGCCGGCCTCGCGATAGTACCTCAGGGCCCCCGGATGGATGGGAGCGAACAGGCCTTCGAGCATGTCGCGGCGGGTCAGGTGACGGTACGCGGGGTGGAGCGTTCGGAATTCGTCGAAGTGGTCAAAGACCTCTTTGGTGACGGCGTAGACAATGTCGTCGGGGACCGCGGAAGAGGTGACGAGGGTGGTTGTAACGCCGATGGTTTCAACGTCTTGACTGTTGCGAGCGGCCGGATACAGGTCGCGCGGGATGATGGACTGTCGATAGTAGGGATGCCGGTCGCGGATCTCGGCGATACCGGGGCCGCGGATAGGAACCAGGAGGACCTTGACGCGGCCGGAAGCGGCCTCGCTGATGTTGCCGTTGGGATGGCCGACGGTGAAGAAGAATGCGTCGATGCGCCCGTCCTGGAGCAGACCCGGCGCCTCGACGGGCTTGACATATTCGGCGGCGATGTCCTTCTCCGTGAGACCGACGGCGTTGAGCATATCGACGGCGTTGCCGAGGTGGCCGGAGCCGGGGTTGCCCAGGTTGACCCGCTTGCCCCTGATGTCGTGGATATCGCGGATACCGCTGTCGACGGAGGCCACAAGGGTAATGGACTCCGGATGCACCGCGAAGACGGACCGCAGCAGCGTCCGCGGACCGCCGTTGGCCCATTCGGCCAGCCCCTTCCACGCCTGGTACTGGCGATCCGACTGGGCGATGCCGAATTCGAGGTCGCCGCAGAGCACGGCGTTGATGTTGTAGACGGAGCCGCCCGTGGATTCGACCGTGGCCTTGATGCCGTAGGCGGCGGTCTTCCTGTTGATCATACGGCTGATGGCGCCGCCGGTGGGATAGTAGATGCCCGTGACCGCGCCGGTGCCGATAGTCACAAAGCGCATCCGGCGGGTCCGGCAGCCGGCCGGCATCGCCACCAGTGCGATGAGTATCGTCGGCAGTAAGATTCGTTTCACGCAACGTATCCTTGTCTGGAGCGGTCTTCGTTCGCAGGCGAGGGTCGGCTGGACGCCGTTTTACCGGATTTGACAAGGACCCGCAAGAGGCGGTTGCCATTGCGACCGACGGCGCCGGCGCAAAAAGAAACGGGGCCCATGCTCGTGGCATGGACCCCGCCTTGTTTGCGACTATGAACCGTTGGCTGTTACCACTCGGGCCAGAGCTGCCGCTGCATCCACTGGCCGAGCATGACCGCCAGGTCCTTGAAGTTGACCACCCGCGAGTTCTGCGACTCGCCGCTATACAGCTCGCCGCGGGCGTTCAGCGGATGGTAATCGCTGACCGTTCCGGCGCCGCCGGCCATGATGCTCTGCAACTCGGCCTGGCTCAGCGCCTTGTCATAGACACGGACTTCATCGATCAGACCGGCCCACGACAGGTTCGCCGCGTTGTCCTTGGCGCCCTTGCCGATGTGCAGCGGACCGTAACCCGTTAGCGTCCCGTAGCGGATCGGCTCGCGGTACGTCGGCGTATTATCGGGAACACCGTCGAGGTACAGCGTCAGGTTCGTGCCGCTGGCCCACGTGATCGCCACATGCTGCCAGTCGGTCTTCTGAACGCCGCTGCTGCTCTCGATCTTCTGCTCGCCGTCGGTCGCCGTGATCCCTACCTTGATCACGTTCGTCCCGCCGCCGCTGCCGCCGTCCACGTCGTAACGCATGTCGCGCGAGTCGTTGCCGTTGGGCGTCTGGAAGTCGATGAAGCCCTTGTCCGTGTTGGTGATGTCCGACTTGATCCAGACCGCCACCGTCAACGCATCCGAACCATTCAAGCGGCTACCCACGTTGCGGGCGATCAGGTAATCGCCGCCGCCGTTGACATCCACCGCCTGGCCCAGACCCGCCTTGCTTGCCACATACGTCGGGAAGCGGGCCCCAGGATCACTGCACGGGTCGGCATGCAAATTGTTGCCGGAGCTATCCAGTGCGTTGCCATCGAGCTTGTACCACGCCAGCAACGCCGGCGCCGTGAAGTCCTGCTTGAGCCAGTCGTCCACCAGGAGTTTCGCGTCCGCCAGGTCCACCACGCCGTTACGGGTAAGGTCCGCCGACAACGGCGTGCCCATGTTGGGAATGTATCGCGGCGGATACAGCGCGATGTCGTCGAAGTACATCTTGCCCGAACCGCCCACCGGACCGCCCGGCGTACCCACGCCGATGGCCACCTTCGAGACGGAGTTTATATTGAAACCACCTGTCATGAAGTCCGCCAGGTCGATGTTCCACTGCGTCCAGGCCGTCCGGTTGACCGCTCCGGCCTCCGGATGCGTCACATAACGCTTGTTGCCCAGCGAGTCCGTCAACGCCACGTACAGCGGCTCCGGGTCGTTGCTGACGATGCCGATATCCTGGCTCGTCAGGCCCGTGACCGCGCTGCCGTCCATCGTGAAGCTGCTGAAGACCGCCGTGCAGGGCGTTCCGGCCACATGGCTGGTCACCGCCAGACCGATGTACAGCGGTGTGGTTACGCCCAGGTTGTCCGTCGCGATGGCCGTCCACGTACTGCCGTCCGCCGAGTAGGAGGCCGTTACATCCCCGAGGGCGTTTCGGACCAGACGGATCCAGTGAGGCGCCGTCAGACCGGCAACCGCCACGTTGGTGCTTGCGACCCCGGCCGTGGGCCGGATCTGGGCTGTGATGCCGTTGGCCGGCGTGACCGCCACGAAGCCGTTCGCCGAGTCGGCCGCCAGCGTGTCGCGGATCATGATGCCCACCTTCGCCCAGCCGTTGGTGTTCTGCAGGCTCTCGACGCGGACCACCAGCGTGAACTGCGTCTGCATGGTCGACTTATACGCGAAGTGGAACTGGTCGCTCGTGCCCCAGATGTCGGCGCCGGCTCCGGTCACCGTGATCTGGTTGCCGTTGACCGCCATCCCACCCTGCATCGGCGCGACGCCCTGGAACCACAGGCTCATCGCGCGAACGCCGTTGCGCGTGAAGTTCTGCGGCGACGCCAGGGTCCGTTCGGTCTCAGAGTACTTGGCCGTGATCGGGTTGCCCGCGGCATCGCTGCCCGTGCCGGAGTTGTCGTACCAGAACGGCATCGACTGTTTTCCTCCATGCACGACCGCAAGTTCGGCCACCGGCGGCGGCCAGTTGCCCACCATGGAGCCGGTCCCGTTGCCGCCGACCGTTGTCGGATCGGTCCAACCGTAGCCGTCTCGCCAGGTGTACCACATACGGCTGCCCGGCGCCCCTACGGCAAGGCTGTCGCCATAACTCTCAAAATCCTCCAGGTTCAGATAGCTGAACGTCGTAAATGTCCAGGTGTAACCCTTGTGTATGACCGTTCCACCGGCCTCGACCTCGTCGATTCGCCAGTAATAGGTTGCGCCAAATACCAGGGCGCCCGGATCGAACGTATTGGGTCCCTGACGGCCGACGTAGACGCCCGCCGTGGAGGTCGTGGCGGCATCGACGGCCGCCTTATTCGTGCTGAAATACACATCGTGCATCGCGGCCGTGTCGCCCGGCGACCAACTGATAGCCCGGCCGGCCTCGACATCCACATTGGCCCGATTGGCCGGCTTGGGATTCCACGCCAGCTTCGGGTCGCCCCGCATGATGTCCTTGACCTGCTGCTGCGTCAGCGCCTTGTTATAGATGCG